>JAHFMK010000034.1 GCA_023264435.1 Candidatus Kaiserbacteria bacterium | reverse complement strand
GCATACATTGAATGTTGCAGGATGGATACCGTACTGGAATGATAGCGATGGTATCAAGGATGCAAAAAAACATTTAAAAAATATTGATACTATTTACCCATTTGCATTTACCGTGACCACACAGGGTATGGTAAAGGACCAGTCAGGACTTACTGATAATGAATGGAAAAATTTAATAAAGAGTGCACAGAAGAAGAATGTTGCCATTATTCCCAGTGTTATGTGGAGTGACGGGGTGAGTATACACACAGTACTCAGTAGCACCTCAACACGTACCGCACACATCAAGAGTATTACTGATATGGTGGAACAAGGAAAATATGATGGTGTTGATATTGATTATGAAGGAAAAAAATCAGAGACTATCAATTTCTTCTCACTCTTTTTAAAGGAATTAAAAGCAAAATTAGGCAAAAAGCTTCTTACCTGTACGGTGGAGGCGAGGACACCACCCGATTCGCTTTACCGAGAAGTGCCTGCAGTTATTGCATATGCAAATGATTATGTAGAAATCGCAAAGTACTGCGACCGAGTAGAAATTATGGCGTATGACCAACAACGAGCTGATTTACAATTGAATAGTGAACGAGTAGGGAAACCATACATGCCCGTATCAGATATTGAATGGGTACAAAAGGTGGTAGCATTTGCACTCAAAGATATTCCAAAGGAAAAGCTTGTCCTCGGTATCCCCACATATGGACATCACTATACGGTAACGGTATCTCCTAATTGGTACCAAGGTTATCAAAAAATTGGTGCATTAAATATGCCTGATATGCTTGATGTTGCAAAAGAATATAAAGTCACGCCGACACGAAATGATGCAGGAGAGATGAGTTTCACGTATATTCCAAAGTCATCCAATTTGAAACTTCCAAAGAATTTGAAAATTCCAAGTGATATATCAAAAGGAGACCTTATTGCAGCGAAAGCACTTGCGTATGCTAATAAAACTGGAGAAACAGTCCAGTTTAATATTGGATGGTATTCAGATGCACGTGCAATGAAGGATAAGATTGAGCTTGCTCGAACGTACGGACTCTTTGGGATTGCACTCTTTAAGATTGATGGTGAAGAGGATCAGAAAGTGTGGAATTATGTGCGGTAGGTTTTAGTTTCTTATACTCACTATAAATGAGATACAAAATAATGATATCAATACCAATAACTCCAAGGAGAACCAAGGAGTGAGTATAGCTGAATCGAAATGTACTGTACAAAATAAATACACTTATCAGCCCTATACTGATTGGATACGCAATTCGCACCTTGTGAAGTAATGATAGGGAAAGAAAAATATCGACACATCCCCAGAAGATAAAATATCCTGCAATAAAATATCCAATCGTGAAATCGTGTTTTTCAAACAGGAAATATATTTTATTGAAGACGATATCATTTACACCCTGAGTAAGTTCATGTGACATGATTATGTGTACAAATTCTGAAACTTGCACTCCAATGAGCTTAAGAAATGTGATACCAAGAATGACACGAAGTATCCCATAGATTATTCTCCACCACATACTTATTTGAAAAAGCTTCGATTCCTCGGGTACAAAGAGTTCAATGTCTGGGACATGAAGTGACATGTGAGATAGTATACCGTATAACGCACAAAAAAATCCACGAACGTGGATTTTTTTGTGCGTTCATCATTGTCGACTACGCATGTTCTTCTACAAACGTGAGTGCTTTGCCAGATTCTTTTCCTCGTCCTGTTCGTCCAATTCGATGAATATAATCTTCGTACGTTGCAGGAAGGTCGTAGTTTATAACATGACTTACATTATCAACGTGAATACCACGAGCAGCAACGTCAGTTGCAACGAGTACGCGTACCTGACTGTCTTTAAAACGTTTGAGTGAACGTTGACGTTGTTGATGCGATTTATTGCCGTGGATAGATTCAGATGATATTTTGTGTGCAATGAGTTGTTGTGCCAGCTTTTCAACACTATGCTTCATAGCACCAAAGATAATAACTCGTTTGAGGCTTTGGTCTGTGAGGAGTTCAATCAATGTTTCAAATTTTCGGCTGTGATGAAACATAACCACATCCTGTTCAATACTCGACATGGTGTCTGATTTTTTTACTGAAATCGTGACAGGGTTGCGAAGAAAATCATTGATAAGTAATTTAATATCATCAGACATAGTCGCAGAGAAAAAGAGTGTTTCTTTTTCTGGTGGAACACCTGAAAGGATTTTTCGGATATCATGTATGAATCCCATATCAAGCATTCGGTCAGCTTCGTCAAGTACGACAGTCGTAATTTTTGATGTATCAAGGACACCACGCTCAATAAGATCAAGTACACGACCAGGTGTACCGATAACAAAGTGATTTTTTCGTTTCAACCCTTGTATCTGTGGACGGATATTTGTTCCTCCTACACATACCGTTGCATACAATTTGAAACCTGTTGAGAGTTTTCGAAACTCAGCTTCAATCTGAATTGCAAGCTCACGAGTTGGTGTGAGAATAAGTGTTTGACGATTATACTCACGCATTGTCTTGTCGATAAGTGGAATGAGAAAAGCAGCAGTTTTACCTGTACCTGTATTTGCAAGTCCAATCACATCACGTCCTTCAAGGATGTGGGGAATAATTTGATCTTGAATAGGGCTCGGAATAGTGAGTCCCGCTGAAGTAACGGTGAATGCAAGTTTTTTATCAAGACCGAATTCAGTAAATTTGTGTGTTGGTGTGTATACTTCTGGTTCTGCGTTCTGTACGGGATTTTTGTTTATAAATTTTGAGACATCAAACGTTTTCTGGAAACGTCCGCGACCGCCACCACTTCGTCCACTTTGTGGTCGAGATGATTGAAATGAGCCACGGTTACCTGTATTTCTGAAGTTATGTTGTGGACGTGAGGCATCGCCCCGTCCACTATTGATATGACGTGGTCTGTCAGTTCCAAAAGAGCTACCACCTCTGAAACCACCACTTCGTGATGATGTGGAAGGGGATCGGTCGCTACTTCGTGTAAATGATTTTCTGCCGTTATTTTGACGTACAGAAGATCCTGTCCGAGATGATCGGTGTTCTGATTGGTTCATGTGTGTTTATTTTAGGGCGTGCAGGTAATAATTCGAAACAAAGAGATGTTCGTACTCAAGAGCCCCACACGAGTTTCTTAAGATTAACTCTATTCTGACAGATAAATCAAAAATTGTCAATCAAATGAAAAAACAAAGAAAAAACCGCACGCAAGTGTGCGGTTTTGAGAGTAATTGTCAAAATATCATGCTTTCGGCCATTTAATGACCAAAATTTTAACCTGTGCTAATCCCTCTTCGATAAAGCCGAGTTTTTGTGCTGCGGCTCGAGAAACATCAAGCTTTCGACCGTATTTTTCAAATCCTCCACGGTCTTTTACGGTAAGTACCGCTGACTTGCCATTCTCGACGTTAATCACTTGAATTTTTGTACCAAGAGGAAACTCATTGCTCGCTGCAATGGTAGGGTCGTTCTTGTTGAAACGTTCACCATTTGCCATTTTTTTACCATGGAAGTCATTGTGACGTTCACCACCATAGTACGAGGTAGTTATAGGATATAACGTAACTCTATTAGCAGTGGCAGTTTCAGTCTCGTCAGTGTCTTCTTCGTCGGTATCATCATCACCATTTACAAAAAGTGATGATGATTGCCTATGAACATCCTCAATCTCATTGTGTTGTGCCGATGCTTTTTGTATAACTGAATCCGTGGATTCGTGTGTGTTGTATAAAAAGACCATCACTATAATGATGATAATGAAGTTAGGTAAATGTTTCAATCGCACGAAAAACTCTCCTAAAAATATAAAGAACTAATGGACACATGTCCTATTTTAGTAAGACGAGTAATTTCATCTTTTCTTACAATAAAACTGTTTTTTTAAAAGAAATAATCTTATTATATAAAAGTTATATTTTATATAGCAAATGCTCTTATTTTGTATATAAAAACCCCCGTATTGCATATGCATTTCCGGGGGTAAAATTGCTCTGAATTAATTTGTTCCAGTCATTCGTTCAAGCTTGCTCAGCAATGTATTCAAAATTAATTGCTGGAACTGTTTCGGTTCAGTATAGAGTTTGTTATCAATGGTTACACCATTGATAACCATGGTGCCATTCCAACCATGAATGCTTGCAGTGAAAAATGTATTGCTTCCATTCATGATGCAAAACTCAATGCAGGGTATCGTGTTACAAAATACAAGACGACCCTCGATGCTGAGACACCAGTCAGCGAGTGTATCAATGATGTTGAATGAAATCACCTCATCAATAATCCGTTTTGCAACACAATTTTGTGTTTTTTGACGAGATGCCATAAGACCTTGTGCTCCGTGATTGGTTATGAGTTCAAGGTGTTCAACACCACTTCCTAACACATGAAGATGTTTATCTTCTGCGTATGAAAGACCGAATACTCCAACAGTACGATTGCGATCGACTCCCCAGTGATGATTGTGCAAAATTGTTTTGACAACATACACATCCGACTCACTTATGCGTATACGATTTGGGTAGTGTATGCAGAGTGAATCAAGTAGATTGAGTGCAACCATACCCGTTTCTATATTGAAACGTAACTGCAATCCTTGTTGTGGGAGTGTGTTACGCACCAAACGAGTAAATACTATATGGTCCATTTGGGAACTCCTTATGTATGCCAATGTACTTAAAAACCGTTGTGTACAGTATAACGAATATTACATTCAGTCAATAAAGTTTCCTGATACCTCTCATATTCTACCGAATGCCAGTATCAATATCAAAATTTACAGTAATCGACTGAGATGCGACAATCGTAACTTTTTTCTTCTCACCCTCACCAATACCTGCTGGTTGAATTTGTATCCAGTACGTTCCAACAGGAAGGGGAACAGTATAATTTCCTTGTGTATCGAGCGAAGTCTTTTTAATCACTGTTGCTTTATCTGGTGCATACACCACAACATTTCGTGATGTGTATGTTTCGGACGGTACGACGCATGGATGATCTATTGATTCGACAGGGCAGAGGGGACCGATGGTGATATGTCCTGTCACAAAACCTTGTGCGGTTGTTTCTACGGGTTTTATTTTTGATATGATGATGGTTGCATCAGTGGTAGTCGCATTCACGAGTGTAAAGACATATCCGTATAGGGTACGTGACGTATTGTTGATTGTACCGAGATACATCTCACGTTCATCGGTACCAAGAGTGCCATTAGTTATGGAAAGAAATGCAGAGAGTTCTCCTGCCCATATACACTGTACATCAGGCTTACATCTCGAATCATTTATTTCTTGCAGTGTAACTTCAAGGCCATCAGAAAAAATTATTTTTTCGTGTGGATGAAGGGTTACCGGCGAGTCAAACGAGATACTACTGGATGTGCTTGCCAGTACAGGTTTTTCGTTTTGATTTTCTATACTCCGCACAAAAACTTCTCCACTCGGAGCACGACATTGCTCTGGATAACTTTCCATCACGGGATACCCTGCGTTTTTACATTCCTCAAAGCTTGTAATCTTTTGAATGGGTGCACTCACTAGTGTTGGGCGATACACTACAAGTACCACAAGGAGAATACTCAATATTCCAACACATACAATTAACCATTTTGTATACATACTTTCATTATATCACTAAATAGAGTAAGTCGATGTCACTACGTAGATGTAGAAACTCTATATGGATAGATAAAATCCCTTAGAAATATTCCGAGAAGTTTTTTATTATGAGAAAAGCGTGCTGTGTAGTGTCTTCAAGTGGTACAAATGCTTCGGCTTTCTTTTTTAACGAAATTTTTTCGGGCTAGAAATTAAAGCAAATTTCTATATTCCGGATAATTTTCCTTGATGACATTTTTCCAGTTTGCGGTTTCATTTCCACCTCCTAAATCATTTTTATGATATACGAGCAAAACGCAAACTTTGTTTGCGTTTTTATGTTTAGCCACTATACATCTATTTCCTGAACCATGTCTTGATTCCTGTGTTCCTGAAATTTTGAATTCTGTTTTGCAAATAACCACCTCAGCATTTTTATCTGTCATTTCTTCCGCAATACTCTTTTCTAAAATAACATCAAAACTTTGAAATTCACGGATTATGGCTGATAAAGTGAAATCCCAAGCCTTTTTGTATTTTTTAGCAAAGGTTCTTATGTAGTG
>JAHFMK010000033.1 GCA_023264435.1 Candidatus Kaiserbacteria bacterium | reverse complement strand
GTTTGGTGGAACAGGTGTGAATAAAATTACAAATCCTGGTTCTACGAACTCATACGAAATTAGTATGACCGCTGGTACTGCTGATTCTGGAAAAACACGAGTAGCTATCATTGATAATGTTGTGGTAACTGCGAATGTTGATACCACACTCACCTTTACGGTTAGTGGAGTTGCAAACGGTGCAACAGTTAACAGTAGTCCGACAACTACTGCAACCACTACTACAAGTACAGCACTTCCATTTGGAACACTTGCCTCAAATGTCTCGAAGACACTTGCACAAGATTTGACCGTTGCAACAAATGCGAGAAACGGTTACGTGGTGACAGTTGACCAGAAGCAAAATCTTCTTTCGTCTACTGGTGCTGACATCGATGGATTCATTGATGGAGCATACACCAATACACCAACTGCATGGGTTGCACCAAGCAATAACATTGCAAATGAAAATACGTGGGGTCACTGGGGCCTTACTTCAGATGACACATCACTTCTCGGAAATGGTGTTGATTTTGGAGCAAATCAATGGGTTGCTGCAAGTACAACACCACGAGCAATCATGGCACACAATGGACCAGCTGACGGAACGACGCAAAGTATTGGTAAAGCACGTATAGGTTATCAGATACAAATCTCTGCATTGCAGGAGGCGGGTGATGACTACAACACTACGCTTACATACATTGCAACACCTACCTTCTAGTGCACACTTAGACACATGAGTGTAAAACAAAAAACTCCGTAAGGAGTTTTTTGTTTTTTTAATATATTATTTACGGGTATATCGAAGAAACTATTGGTATTCAGTTGGTAATCATCAGTATGATTAAAATGAGATTTTTATATACAGCAAAATACTTTGGTTCACTGCATTGCGGTGTTAGAATAGTATTTGTTATTTAAATATATATGTCATTTTCACTACGAAATTATCTACTCACCACATTATTCGTAGTGAGTATTTTTATTGTAGGATTTACTACTCATACGTATGCACAAAGTGCATCAGGTATTACTCTTATCCCTGCAACCATTGAGCCAAAGGAAAAGCTTGACCCTGGTGCAATATATTTACAGAATCTTAAAGTGACAAACGAAAGTAGTCAGGACAAGATTTTCTATTTATACAAAAAAGATATTCAAGGAGTGGCTGCTGGTGGTGTACCTATCTTTGCTGAAGCGAATGCTGAAAAAACTGGTTTTGAAATTTCTGAATGGATTTCATTCAATACAGACCAGGTTGCTGTCCCCGCACATCAGTCAGTCGATGTTCCAGTTTCAGTATATATTCCAGATAATGCTTCACCTGGAAGCCACTTTGGTGGAATTTTTATTTCACTTGAACCACCAAAACTCAGAGAGACTGGTGCAAGTGTAGGATATGAAGTTGCCTCAATTGTTGTTATTAATGTTACTGGTGATATTAAAGATGATGCTCGAATTCGTTCTTTTTCTACGGATAAATTAATATATGGAAGTAAGAATGTTCATTTTATTGCGAAAGTTGAAAATCAAGGAAATATTCTTATTCGTCCACGCGGTCCAATGACTATTACCAGTATGTTCAGTAAAACACCAGAAGTTGTGTCTATCAATGAAAACCTTGCAGGTGTGTTTCCAGGAAGTGTTCGTGATATAGCATTTGATTGGAAATCAAATGGTTTGGGTTTTGGTAAATATGAGGCTGTGCTTGCACTTGTATATGACGGAGAGAATGGACAAAAAACCATTGATGCAACTGCAACTTTTTGGGTGTTTCCTATTAAAATCATGCTCCTGGTACTTGCTGGTTTTATTGGTATTTTTGCATTTGGTTATATATTTACAAAATATTATATTCGCAGAGCTGTTATGCGTGCCTCAGGAGGTAGGAGGATTATGAATACTCGATATCGTAAACAGGTCGGCATCTCTCGATTTGCATTTGTCTTTATGTCTGTGCTCACAGCACTTGTTATTGTGCTCATTATATTTATGGTACTTTTAGCATAAATATGTGTGCTACACTATATTTGTATGAAGGTAAGTCGGTATCATAAATTCTTACGCACGTCACTCATTATTGTTCTCGGGATACTTCTTTTTGATGGAGGATTTGTATTTCCTGTTACCAAACAACTATCACGGGTGACCACGACATACCTTGCAAGTGTAGGAGCTGAAATGTATGCATCTGTTCCCAAAAATGAATTTAATACGCTGACTGCACAAATTTCAGAACAACAAAAATTACTTGATGCACGTGAAAAAGCATTACAAGAGCGAGAAATTGCAAGTCGGTCGTTTGGTACAGATGGTCAAACAAATTATTCAACGTTTATACTCAGTGTCATCCTGTTTGTACTTATGGTACTCATCGTAATTAATTATATTTTGGATTGGGTGAGAGTAAGAAAGAATGTGTATGTCTAAACGGTGGGTCAAAGGTGGATTGACGGTATTGGGTGCAATATTTTTTTCCACACTTGGTATTTTTGCATCTGATAGGTTGCAGGGAATTGAAGCAGGTATACAAAATATTGCTGGTGTAAAAGGAAGTACCGCATGTGGTAAAAACTCTGTACCCATGAGTGGTAAAAATGGCATTATATGTGTCGATATGTACGAAGCGAGTCCCTCAAAAGAATGCCCTATTGCACAACCTGCTGCAATTTTACATAGTGAAAAAAATGTTAATACACAAGGGTGCGTCGCAGTTTCTGAACAAGGTACAACGCCATGGAGCAATATTTCACTTCCACAAGCACAACGTGCGTGTGCAGCAGCAGGGAAGAGACTTCCCACAAATGATGAATGGTATGCAATAGTGCTTGGTACTCATCCAGAATCATGTATTGTCAATAAAGAAAGTGTTGCTCCAACTGGTACCGAAGCGTGTAAGTCATCAATTGGTGCGTTTGATGTTGTTGGTAATGTGTGGGAATGGGTTGATACTACGGTAAATGGTTATTCATTTGACAATCGAACACTTCCAACGGAAGGATACGTTACATCAGTTGATGCCAATGGGATAGCTATCACCTCTGGTACAAGCACAGACGAATTATATGGAAGAGACTATATATGGACAAAACCGGATGGTTTGTTTGGCATGATTAGAGGAGGTTTTTATGGAAGTGGAGAAGATGCTGGTCTGTATACCATAAATGCATCAGTTGCGACTTCATTTGCATCACAGGGTGTTGGGTTTCGCTGTGTAGAAGATGTGCTCTAAGCACGAAATGCTGTGTATACTATGAGTATGAAGAAATGGCTACGGCTCGGTGGTGTTGTTTTTGGTGCACTTCTTATTACCGCACTGGGCATTGATGCATCCGATACATTACATGGAAGTACAGGAACGCTTCTTTCGCGTGTTATTGCGACAGACACGAGCGCATGCCCTACGGGCATGCGCTCAGTAGACACGATACCCACACTCACATGTGTTGATATATATGAAGCGTCGCCAGGAAAAAATTGTCCAGTATCGTATCCGTCACAGATCATAAATACACAACAAAATATTGAATCAAAGGAATGTACTGTAGAGTCAAAGCCAGGCGTAAAACCATGGGGTTATATCACCAGAGACCAAGCAATGCAGATGTGTGCACGAGACGGAAAGCGACTTCCCACCAGCAACGAATGGTATCAACTCAGTCTGAGTATGCGTAACGTAGAACAAACGTGTAACGTGCAGTCAAAAAATATTTCTGATACAGGTGCGTTTGATGAGTGTGTTTCAATACAGGGTATACATGATTTGGTGGGAAATGTATGGGAATGGATGAGCGATGATGTAATCAACGGAATATATAATGCACGAGCAGTTCCTTCCTCAGGATATGTATCACAAGTAGATTCACAGGGTGTTGCAGTAAGTGTCAGTACTGACGCACAAGATTTGTTTGGAAAAGATTATTTTTGGTCACGTGCCGATGGTGCATATGGAATGATACGCGGTGGTTATTATGATAGTGGAAGTGATGCGGGAATATATACGATACATGCAGACACATTACCAACGACAGCAAGTATTGGTATCGGTTTTCGCTGTGTGAAATAGCGTTGATACTTATGCAGACAGAAGTGTCAAAATTATGAACAAGTAAGATATTATGAATAAAGTCATGCCACAGTGGATGCAACGAAATATAAACGGGTATGTACGCACGAGTATTTTTCTGGTTGTTTTTCTGTGTGTGTTTTCATGGTATACCAGTGCATCCGCAGCAACGATACAAACATATAGTGACAGACTGTCAGACTCAGCACCAAATGCACAATCGAATCATACGATTACATTCACCACAAATGTTCCCATCCCTCCCAACGGCTTTATTCGATTTACTCCTGACGATGGAGATTTTACTATTCCTGCGACAAATTTTGATATTGATAATGTATCGCTTTCGGTTAATACAGGTTCTGGTTTTATTGACAGAACAAATACATCAACACCATCTGCTGTTGATGATGGTGTAGCAATTACCACTGGTTCTTCAGGGAAGATTGAAATCACACTTAATTCGACCACTGGTATTCCCTCTCATGCAAAAGTTCGCATGCTTATTGGAAGGAATACACCGAATGCTACTTCGACTGATGTTGGTATTACAAATCCCCCCACCACTGGAACATTTTCATATGAGATTACCGCAGGTGATGGTGTGACTAATAGTACCGTAACAGGGCGATATGCAATTATTGATGCAGTGCATATTGATAATGTAGATACACGAGAAAATATACCACCGTATCGGTATAATGGAGCTCCGACAGGTAATCTTGCGGGTACCTCACTCTTTGTAGAGCTCACACTTCGCACAGATGAGTTTGCACGGTGTCGGTATTCTACAACACCAAACATTCCCTATGCTTCAATGGGGATTGAGTTTACGAGTTACTTCTCTACCATTCATAGTGTAATCATACCCGTTGCTTCATCAACTTCGTATGCATTTTATGTTCGATGTACTGATGATGAAGGAAATATCAATCCCGATGATTACCTTATTTCATTTACCGTACTTCCACCCCCTACAGGAATACCTGGTGAATCGGGTAGCAACCAAGGACAAGGAACAGGGGGTGGCACCGGTACAGGAAGCTCAGGGTCAGGGTCAGGGAGCTCTGGTGGCGGAGGAGGAGGAGCAAGTACTGCAAGTGGCGGAGGAAGTGGTGGCGGTGGTGGCAGTGGGTCAGGACCAAGTAGCGGAAGCGGTGGTGATGGCGGTGGAATTGAAGGCACCAATAAACCGTATCAAAGTGGGGACGGGGAAGTTATAATTACTGGCTATGCTTTTCCCCGTAGTACTGTCGTGTCTCTCGTTGATGGAAAGGTTGCAAAGCAAACTACGAGTGATGGCGCAGGTGCATTCAGCATAACCCTCGATGCAATCGCTCGTGGAGCATACAGCTTTGGAGTATATGGCATTGATAAAAATGGTGTGAAATCAAGCACCTTTGCAACTACCTTCACCGTTACCGGTGGACGTGCATCAACACTCTCAAACATCAATGTAATGCCTTCTATTAAAGTTACTCCCAATCCTGTGGACCCCAATAGTACGGTGACGGTGAGTGGATACACTATTCCTGGTGCGGTCGTGACAATTGAAAACCAAACAGATAAATCAAGTGTCGGACTTAAAACATTTACCACAACTTCTGACGGGAATGGTTTATGGAGTGTCGCTATCAGTACTGATGGTTTTGCAAAGGGTACGTATAAAGTGCGTGCAAAAGCAAAACAGGACATTGGGGTATCAACAAATTTTTCTGCGTATACCTTCTATGGGGTCGGAGAGACAGTTGCAGTCACCAGAAATTCAGATCTTAATCGTGACGGAAAAGTAAATTTAACGGATTTTTCTATTTTACTTTTTTGGTGGAATACTGCAGGTGGAAATTCAAATCCTCCCGCAGACATAAATGGAGATGGAAAGGTTTCGCTTACTGACTTCTCAATCCTTATCTTCAACTGGACGGGATAAATGCTTTCAATAATTATCTTGAGTGTAATAATTGTAATATAGATTTATACATATTTACATATTGCTCAGCATTATCTCACATGAGAGTCATCTACTAATAATAGATTTGTGTATAAGTACGCTCCATAAATGTTTTGAGTACCGTATAATATACACGTATGTCCTTTTTACAAAGATTGAAAGGGAAGGGGGTAAGAACTGAGCAACACCTGCTTTCCAGCGAA
>JAHFMK010000032.1 GCA_023264435.1 Candidatus Kaiserbacteria bacterium | reverse complement strand
GCATTTAAAATATCAGCATCAGGACTTGATATTTTTTGGTCGGATGTATCACCACCATCAATAACATTACCAGTTGCATTAGTTTTTGTATTCTCAAGATTATCCACACCTGTATATGCAAATGATTCTTTTTTGATTTCTCCCTTTACACTAAAACTAACGGGGTATTTATTAGTCTCCTTTTTTGTTGTATCAGGAATTTCAGAAAGTACATCTACTGTAGAATTGATTTCCTGTATTGCATATTCATTGAAAATATCATCTTTCATGAACGCAATATTTTGCAAGGCGACAGAAGTAAGCTCTTTTGTAGCACCTTCAAGTTCAAGTAATGCTTGAAATCCTGGATCATATGAATATTCTAATGTTAAAAACTGTACCGTACCCTTAGTGGACGCTTCCATAGTTTTAAATATCTTTGTCGGTGCAAGATGATTTTCGATGAGTAATTGTGCAAAACTTAGTTTATTGTCAAATTTAATCAGTTCATCAATATTACTTGTTACATCAACAGAACTACTGTTAATCAATTCTTGACGAGCATTATTCAACTCACTGAATGCGTAATATTTATATAAAAACGAAAACACGACACTCGCGAGAGATCCTAGAATCATTATTGTTCCAATAAATCCAAACACTCGAAAAGTGTGTTTCTTTTTTACGATTTTAGGAATTGAACCTGAAGGTGCTATTGAAGAACGTGGTATATATGGCATTGCATATATTATATATACTTATATGCGAAATCTACATGACTGTACTGTGGACAGTGGTTATTGAGTATTTTGAAGCGCACGAAGTGCGGTACCTATTGCAACGGAAAATGATGGTCCTGCAACAATTAGTATGTCTTCAAGAAATGCGGGATACGCAACTTTACTAAATGGATTAGCTTTTTCTACTGAGTGAGAAAACATGTCTTCTACATAGGTATCCAAACCATTAAGGAGCGATCCTCCTCCACTAAAAATAATTTTACTCACAGTCACTTTCTCATCTCGTTCGTACCGAGTGATAACCGTATTGAGTTCATGGAGTCCACGCTCAATTCCCTGTATAAGTAATTTTTGTATACGTATTTCATTGCTATTCCCCGCAAGCCCATATGTACGTTTTGCTTCTTCTGCTACTGCAAAATCAATTTTAAGATTTTTTGCAAGTATATTTGTGAGCTCAGTGCCCGAGATAAGTACGCTGTGTGTTTTTCGAACCACACCTTTATCAATGATATATAATCGTGTTGATGATGCTCCCCAATCAAGTATCACCACAACCTCATCACGAGGAGATATTACTGAACGTATTGTACTAAAAATTTCTATTTCACGTGCGATAGTAGTCAAACCAACACCTTTCATAATTGACTCATACTTTTCAATAGCTTCGTTATACACTGCCGTAAGTAAAATTTTTGAATTTTTTTCCTTCTCATCAGTGCCAAGTGCAACCCAATCAAGTGTCACCTTTGAGAGTGATATAGGAATATATTTCCGTGCCTCAACTGGAAGCATGGGGGGTATTTGTTTTTGGTCAAGCGTAGGAATTATTATGGTGTTGGTAAAACTTGCATTATATGAAAATGCGTATCCAACTTGTTTTCCTGTCGCACCTGATTCACGCAGGATATCAACAAGTGCTTCTACTAATTTATTTTGCGGAAGATGGGTCCCCCTCCCAATATCGACACCCTCATATGGACCGAGCTGTAATTCACCATATGTTTCAAGTGTTGGCACATTACGAACATTTTTTATCTGCACCACCTTAATTGATGACGCACCTATATCAACTCCCAAAAAAACTTCTGCATCAGAAGCGATAATAGTTTGTGCTTTGAATAATGTTTTTAATGTTGAAAGATCAAATGCCATGATATGTTACTCCTATTCTAGCATCTCATGTGATAATGATAAGTGTTTCTATGAGAAATGTGTTTGTAAAATTTTTTGATATTCTTTTCCCTCCCAGTCCTGATGCGTGTCTAGTTCGTATACTTACACAAGAAGATATGAAGAGGAATTATTCTCTGCATCGTATTAATGATGTGGTGACATTGAGTCACTTTCAGAATTCATCAATACGAGCACTTATCCATGAAGCAAAGTTTCATGGAAGTATGCGTGCCTATTCATTCCTGAGCATGCTTCTTGATATATATCTCCTTGAAAATATACAAAAATATGACGCCGTCATTCCCATACCTTTATCTAAAGTACGCATGCGAGAACGAGGTTACAATCAAGTATATGAAGTCATATTACAAAATAAATATGCACGTGATATTGGCATCGAACATAGAGTACTCACACGGATACGACATACACAATCACAAACATCCTTGGATAAAGAACAACGACAAAAAAACCTTATTGATGCATTCAGTGTCACACTTCCTGAAGCGATTACAGGGAAACATATTCTTCTAATTGATGACGTGGTTACCACAGGGACGACGCTTCGTACCGCAAAAGCAGAGCTTTTGCGGTACTCGCCAAAAGCCATCACCTGTCTCGCACTTGCACACTAAAAATGCCATTCTGAAAAAAATATGCTATTCTAGCTCGCGACAGGAAGTGTATCCACACTCCCTGTCGCGAGCAACCGCACAATACAATATATGGAGAGTTGGCTGAGTGGTCGAAAGCACCTCACTGCTAACGAGGCAGGGTCTTAAAGCCCTCGAGGGTTCGAATCCCTCACTCTCCGCCGTTTAGAGCTAGCACGAGACGTATACAAAAACAGTCCTTGTGGACTGTTTTTGTATTATTTATGTGTTGGCTACCGTTACTAAGATTATGTTTGCTTCTTATGTTCTTCAAGCAAAGATTGCGCCTCCTCAGGAGCATCAAGACGAAGTCCACCTGATACATCCTCCACAAAGAAATTAAAGATCTCTTGATTTGTCCATTGCAACATTTCATTAAAATCATGTTTCAAGCTCTCTATTGCCTTTAAATCATTGTTTTCAATAAAATCCAACCAAACCTCTTCGTGAGTATGTGATGGATGGTCATCCCAAACATCTTGATGATAATAAGCTCCCAGTAAGTGCACAACACCTCCATATGTTTTACATAATTCGAAAAGTCTATCGATAAGCAGGTCAAGTCTTTCATTATCAGTAGGGAATTCAGTGTACATCTTCTTAAAAATCGCGGTTATTTTTTGGTTTAATAATGACTTCGTGTCGTACAAGCCTAAGGTGCAGAGAATTTTATTTTCAACATCATCAAACTGTTTCTTGGAACCAGTATCGTTTTCAAGATTTAAAGGGTCGAAATCCCTTAATGCTTTTGAACTTCTAAAATATAACTTTTGGGTAACATAATTATTATTTCTGTTTGGGTTTAGTTGGGTATGCAATCTTCACATAATAGCTCTTACCATCCGAAGACCTCTGAAGAACCACACGTGCGTTAGTACTGCTTATAATATGTCCGAGTTCTTTAATTTCAATTCTTACTTTTATATCCCTTAAACGTATCTATTTTGATATCATCTTTTCTGACGCCAGAATTTTTTAACTTATTTTTCATATCAGTGACGAACCCTTCTGATCCAGCAACATAGTAGAGCGCAGTTGGCTTTTCCTTACCTATCTTGATCAATATTTCATCAAGTTCACCGCGCTTTACCCTATACTGTGCGTGGGAAAGTTTTAAAAATTCTTCTTTATATAAATAATCATCGTGAGAAACATGAACTACTGTAATATCAGCTTCTTTATGTTGTCGCTCTATACTACGCACCATTGACCTCACCGGTGTGATACCAATACCACCGGTGAGCATCACGAGCGGTTTATTTGTTTGAGATGGTACTGTAAAATTCCCCTCCACTCCAAAAACCCATGCCAAATCACCTTGCTGGAGTTTCGATAGTTTTTGCTTGAAAGGACTTTCATCTCTCACATGCACGCTAAACCACATTTCATCTTCATCAGGAGCAGAAGCAAATGAAAGCTCGCGCCAACGATTTCCACCAGGAATTCTACTCAACATTAAATGAGCGTATTGACCAGCCTGAAATCGAATTGGCTTTGGCAAATCAAATATAAATGTGAAGACATCACCGTACTCATGCTGTTTGGCTTTGAAAACTAATTTGTAGAGTCTAAGTTGTGGCATTTATGTAAAATTACAAATAATATATGACGAAAGTAACAACAATACCAATCAGGAGGGCGTACACAGTAATCTGCCAAGCTTTTTTCTGTCTCTCGCTCGAAATTCTGCCTGTTGTACCGTATCGGTTTTGCCGACATCGCCTATATTACAGACTTCAAGAATGTATTTGTTTTGTATTATTTCCATAATTAAAAATTTGTTTTGTTGCTTATAAAGCTTCGAAGCCAGATGCCAAACATACCAATTACCAACCAAAATCCGACAAGAAGAGAAGCGAGGTCATACGATGTTGGCGACTCTGTAGACACTCTCCACCAGACAAACACAGTGGCAAGAATAAAATTACACATACCCCAAATTACATTCGTGCGAGAACTTGACTCTGTTCCGAACGGCGTTCGGAATATTTTTCCGGCGGAACCAAATAAGAAATGAGGCATGCCATTGCCGAACAAAAATCCTATAAGGAGATACCAAAGTGATGCGTATATCATGGTTTATGTACGATTAACCCACACGAGTAAGCTTTTTAATGTATTAGAATTACCTAATTCTAATTCCTCAGTCACTTTTATCCACTTTTCGTCTACGACGATTTAAGGGAGTATTATGGTGTGAAATTTCCCTTAGACCAAGTATAACATTTTTTGCATTTCAATGTTATCCTCCAAACACTTATGTTCTTCGTACATTACATTATATTTACTAAAATTGTTTAGTAAATATAATGTAATGTTACTATCTACCATGATTACTTTTCGGCCATTAACGCTTACTTGACCATCACTCTCTCCAACGCGTGCGAGTAACGACTCTATGTTAGGCCATGGGCTAAATCTATCTGCATATGATTTGTCCAACTAAGACAAACAAATGCGTAGATATCTGCAACAGTAAATGAGTGACCAACAAGCCACTCGTGTGTTTTCAAGTGTTCATTGAGGAAAAGCTTGCCATTGGGTGGTCTCCAGTGCAAATCAGTATTCGTCTGCCTATTACATATAAATATGACGCCACGATGCGTATCTCGTATGGAGCTATCTACCAAGAAGTGTATCGTCGAGTACGTCGTGGTGGTAAAGAGAAGAGACAGTAAAGACTTGCAACTACTCTTAGCACGTCGGCACACGCGGAGAGCAAAAAAGGGCTTCAGGAAAGCCCAGAAATTGGAACGTGCAACCGCACTCCCGTCCATAGAGAATCGTCCGCAGGTAGTCGCACACAGAAAACAAGTTGGTCACTGGGAGGACGATACCATCGTCTCAAGACAGAGTCTCGTCCGTCTCAAAACAATCAATGAGCGTGTGTCGGGCATCATCCTTATTGGCAAAATGAATGATGGTTCACTCATTGAGTCGAATCGTGTTGTACGGGAACGGCATAGTGGATTGACTCCTTGTGAGATATTCTTTAAAGCAACAGGTGTTGCATTATATTCTTGAATGTACTGTATTAAACTTATTACTATATAAAAAAACCCTAAACCCTTTCGTACTGAAGTCATTCGATACGAAAGGGTTTAGGTGTGCAGGATTGTTGGTTTTAATTTTGAAGAAGACCGTTCGGTTACATTAGAAAAGACGAATAGACGCAATACCAAGACCACGATTTCCGTGTTCGCACCAACAACCGTTTACATGTACACCTCCTTTGCCATAACCACCAATAGCAACTGGAGTACCATGTATATTCACACTTGCTGTCCGAACATACACATGTGGAAAAAGGTATGTCCTTCGCACCATGCCATACATAAGTATTGACCACAGTGCTTGTGCCGAATTTGGAACAATCTCTTTCCGCGTGAGAAGTGCGCGTTGCTTCTTTAAATCCTGTGACAAAGAGCCTGTAACAGGTACTTTTTTAAAAGCAACCCATTGTGTGCACACAATATCATTTTTTGCGAATGGATGATCTACATACCATCCACCCGTACCAGAATAAAAACTATTCGGCATCAACTCACGGATTCCAAGTAATGACAATGGCGTATGTGGACCGGGAACAAGAATGTACCCATTTTTCTGACACCATGCAAGTGCAATCTCTGAGGGTACTGTGCTAGCAAACTGTGTTTGTTGTGCGTTGGTATACTCA
>JAHFMK010000031.1 GCA_023264435.1 Candidatus Kaiserbacteria bacterium | reverse complement strand
AATACGATTATGCCAATCCACCAAATAGTTTCACTAATCTCACGAGTAAATAATTCGAAAAAGCTTTCACCACCTTTAATATCTTGTACGAGCTGTGCCTTTCCACTCAGTAAGTCCACGTTAATATCTTCGCCATCATTAAAACCAATGACATAGAGTAGTGTATTGTTTTCTAAAACATACTCCGTACTTTCAATGGTTGTATTTGGCTTAAGTCGAAGTGCCTTAGCTTGGGCTTCTGTAGCATTTAAAACAATCTGGCTGTTTGAAGGAATTTTTTGCGAAGAAGCTTTCTCTTGCACTTGCAACACCACAAGATACGCAAATAGACCAATAACTACAGCAATAATTACCAGATATAATGTAATAAGTTTCAGTCGAGCATCTTTAAAAGCACTAGACGTCCAGTCTGTACCCCGCGCCTCGAATAGTTGTGAGAGGAATTTCATGATTTTCAGCTTTAAATTTTTTACGAATATTCTTAATGTGTACCTCTATTGCGTTACTCATCTGCACCTCAGCAAAATCAAATACATGGTCATACAGGCGTTGTTGATCAATAATTTCATTTGGGTTACGCATGAAGTACACAAGTATCGAAAACTCTTTTGCTGTCAGTGTAATGCTGCCTCCAGCACTGGTTATAATGGTGTGCGATTTCATGTCTATAATCACACTAGGAATGCTTTTTTCTATCTCAGCAACTGAAAGTGGCGGGCGACGGAGTAAGGTCCTGATGCGCACCAAAAGCTCATCAACCGCAAAAGGTTTTTTAAGATAGTCGTCCGCTCCACAATCAAGACCTTTGATAGTATCCTCAAGAGTATCTTTTGAGGTGAGCATCAAAATAGGTACGAGTACTCCTTTTGCCCGTACGTGTTTGCATAACGTAAAGCCGTCAGTCCCCGGGAGAAGAATATCTAATATCACCATATCGTATGACCCGATATTGGCAATGAGCCAACGTTCGGCTTCTGATCCATCAATAAAATAAGTCGGGGTATAGCCCTCCTGTTTCAGGACTCGCATAGTTGATTTTGCGAGTATTTTATTATCTTCGACCAGAACGATATGCATGCATGTATAGTACAGGTTTTATCTGAAGTTAACATGAAGACAGAGCGTTTTAAACAAACAAAAAACTCACCTATAGTGAGTTTTTTGTTTGTTTTGCCTGTATCAAGTTCTTAATCCGCTAGCTCTGCTCCGCCTTTATCTTTTTTAACCGTCAAAGTTTGAGCAAGATGACCTGGTGCACTGACCGTAACTACGAATTGCATTTCATTTGGTGATTTATAATAGAGACTGTTCGGGTTTGCTCGAAAATGTCCAGCTTCACCGCTCGTATCTACATGTACCGACGTTGTCTCGCCAGCTTTGAGCACAAAACCTGTGAGGGGTACCGTATATGACTGAGCTTCATTGGTCACTAGATCAGTAATCGTGTAGTAGAGACTCAGGGAGTTGATATCTTGTTTGCCGGTACTTTTTAGGAAAATTTCAAGATGATCGGAGGTTCCTTTTCCTGTTACTGCATCAACGTTATTTTCAACTAGCACAGAGTTGATACTAAAATCGTTCACTGTTGCTAGAGCGGGTGTAGTAGGGTCTACTTTTGTTGGTGTAGTTCCTGTAACTGCAGGTGCAGTGTTTACTGGAGCCTCGGCTTTTGTAGGGTTAGGATCAAACTTATCGTTTATACCGTTTCCATTTGTGTCAGGGTTTTGTGGGTCTGTACCTAACAACACCTCAGCATTATCAGGCAAGCCATCGCCATCACTATCTACGTCACCAGTACTTTTATCGTTAACAGCTAGGGGTGTAGTACTGGAATTATTATTTGCAACTGGTTTTGGTGTAGTATCTCCTGAGGTAAAAATCAAAAACCCAATCACTCCGACAATTACTACTCCACTGATTGTTAGAACTGTTTTATTCATATTATTACTTTAAATTTATTATTGATTAATATATCTTTTCAACACTGTATACTTCATACCTGAACGCAAGATGAAGATGATCCGTTACTCAAAAAAATGATGAGTACGTCGTAAGTAGAGAATGTTTGCCAGTAGACCAACAATGAGGAAACAGAACGTTGTGAGCATGTTGCCCCATTTATCTTTGAATATATCCGCTAAAGGCACTCCGTTGTATTGCTTTTTAATTCCAAAGAATCCAAAGACTGAACGCTCATAGTGCTTAGTCAGTGAAAGTTGTTCTACACCAGTACGGATAAATTCAAAATTTTTAAAATTATCCATCACACGAAGTTCTTGAGGCTTTGTCAGTGCCATACTTTTGAAGAACCCGCCAGGCACTTGATTATCAGGGTCCATAGTGTCTCCAATCTGTGGAAATATCAGCGCAATAACAAGCCAGAGTGAGAACGAAATAATCAACGCATTGGTAGCAACCTTTTGCTGAAATGAAAAGAAAAATGAGATGGTGAAAAAAATCAGAATGTACACAGAAGACAGTACAACAAATAGTGCGAGTTTCACCACATCGACGCCACTAAGAGCTACCCCTGAGAACCACATCAGACTGCCGGCAATAAAGACTGTTACAAGCGAGAGGAGCGCAAACACAAAACTAAAATTACCAAGTATTTTTCCGAAAATAATCTCATTTTTAGTAATTGGTCGTGTAAGCATGAGCTTGATAGCGTTAGTATGTTTTTCTTTAAAGACTGAAATATAACCGAGGAAAATACCGAGGATAGCACCAAAGATTTCTATATAATCGACTACTCCACGTAGCAAGTTTAACGGGTAGAGCTGTGGGGCTTCTCCAACGGGAGCTTTACCGAGGCTTTTAAGCAACGCAAGAGATTTTTCATACTGGAAGACTTGGTCACGAAAGAGAGTTTCCGATATGAACAAGGAAATAAAAATCAGTACTACGAGTAAACCGAGTGTGAGCACGAAGATTCTACTGCGTACGATATCGATAAGCTCTTTTCGAGCGATGGTGTATATATTATTCATAGAGGGTATCACTAGAGGGATCCATGTTAGTAAAGAAGCGAAGTGAAAGAATAAATGCTAGTGCGCTCCAAAGCATTACCACACTCGTGTTAAACCATATACTCCCTGTATTTGTAGCTCCTGCACCAACGCCAAGTATGGTGGCACAGAGCGCTTTGTAGTGTTCAGAAACTGAAAACGGATAGGTGACTGTATGAGCAAACGAAAGTACTGGTGAGTTAAGAAAGTTACTTGGTGGAAGTATTGGATTAAGTGAACTGGTAGGAAACAATGCTGAACTAAGTTCTGGCAATGCAAAAGTGACTATCATCCAAATAAATAACGCGTAGAGCATTGCACTCGTTGAATTTTGGAATACAAATGCAAATGACATTGCGAGAAAAGCAAATCCTGACATATACAAAAGTGACACTCCATAAAAGAGTAGGACACTTACTACTGCGGAAGTGCCAAGTACACCAAATATTCCAAGTGAGATTACACTGACTAAAAATGCCATAAGAGTAACAAGACTTAGAATGAGCACCGTTGCGAATATTTTTCCAAGAAATATATCCCTACTCCGTATTGGGCGAGAAAACAGTATTTTTACCACACCATACATTCGGTCGTGAATACCGACAAAGTATCCAAGCACAATTGCAAGGAGCGACCCGATGAGTACATTGTAAATAATCATGTTGGTCATGATGCCAAGCGGTGTACTATTTACAGGAAATGGAGGAGCATCTTGTCCTACAAGTGCAAGTTCAGCCACAGCTGCATCGTACACGTTCATAATAGTGTGTTGCGTTGACCATCCGATAATCGTTGACAGTACAGCCATAACAAAGAAGATTCCAAGTAAGACATACAGCGTCCGTTCTCGAAGGAGTAGCGTAATTTCGTTTCGCATCACCACTACAGATGTGTTAAGCGCTTTCATGTTTTTGTGTTGTTATGTACATATCTTCGAGTGCCTGTTCGTTCTTGAATGCGTGAGTTGCATCTGAAAGGCTACCTTTATAGACCAGTTTTCCTTGGTTCAAAATCCCAATTGTTTTACACGTCTTACTTACTTCAGAGAGCAGGTGAGTATTCATGAAAATGGTCATACCTTTTTCACTGTTCAATCGAATGATTGTGTCTCGTAGTTGCTTCACTCCAATTGGGTCAAGACCTGATGTAGGCTCATCAAGAAACAATACTTTTGGGTTATGGAGAATCGCTTGTGCCAGACCAATGCGTTGTCGCATCCCTTTTGAAAGGGTTTGCACACGCTTGTCTAAATAATTACCTATATCCAAAAATTGTGTAATTTCAGTGATGGCTTTCTTCGGATCTTTTATGCCAGAAAGTCGAGCAAAGTACTCAAGGTTTTCTTGCGAAGATAGCGATCCGTAGAGTTGCACATTTTCTGGCACATACCCAATGATGCGCTTAATCTCAAAAGGGTTTGTAACGACATCGAAACCACCGACACGTGCCGAACCTGAAGTGGGTTCAAGTAAGGTTGTAAGCATGTTAATAGTAGTTGTCTTTCCTGCGCCGTTATGGCCAAGGAATCCGAAAATGTCACCTTCCTCAATACTCAGAGTTACGTGATCAAGTGCAACGGAATTGGTTGTGTACTTTTTTGTGAGGTCTTTTGTTTCAATTATAAATTCATTCATATTGTTTTACTTTTAAGACAGACTTACTTAATTAAGAGTTTCAAGTAAAGCTTTTAAAGCAGACGCCGATGTACCAGCATCTGGATTTGTAGAGCGTAATTGTCGAAGCACAAGGTCAGTCGCATCATCAATTTCCGTCCACTTGGTTACATCCATTCGTTTAAGTTTCGCCTGAGAAGCGTCCCAGTCATGTTCAAAATCTGTAATACGGGCAGCGGCATCAGACATTTTTCCAGCCTGCACAAGATTTAGTGTGTCGGTGGTAATTGTTTTGAAGCTAGATAGATCACCCAATGAAGATGATTTTGTCGCTACGTCCACTGTGCTACTTGATACTGCGGTTTCTGTAGGTACAACTTTTTCTGTACCACTAGTTGCATTACTCTGTAACGACGATTGACGCCAAGAATACCCGAAACCTGCAACAAGTATAAAGATGCTCGTAGTTATAATCACTTGCATAAAATTATTCTGACGCGGTATGACGCTTTCTTTTGAGAGTGTTTTTGGTATAACATCACGCTTTGTAATTGATACATACACCACAACGGCAAGAATTGCAGTGAGAAAAACTACACTAGTAATTGTCGCGCCCCATCCCAAGCCACCATATTTATGTGGTTGAGACAGATAATCACCAAGTGATGCACCAAGTGGTCGAGTCATGATGTATATCATCCAAAACGAAAGTACAGGATTAAGTCCAAATCGCCACGCCAAGGAAACGGCAACTACTACTCCCGCAATAATAACGCCCGTGAGTGAATATCCGAGTGCTAGCCCTTCAGCCATCAAGTCCCCTGCTGCAGTACCGAGTGCAAAGGTGAACAGAATTGCGAGCCAATAAAATGCTTCACGTTGACGGGTGAAAATAGAATGTATGGAAAGCGTTTTTTCTTTTGTATACCAAAATGCAAACGTCAGTGCCAAAGCAATACTGAAAAATATTGTACTCGTCTCAAGTGGCACTCCTAGACTGTCGGTGAGATTATCAGTCACGAGTGTTCCAAAGACACTGATGAGTACTACCGCAAGCCAATAGATACTCGGAATATATTGCTTTGATCTGAATTGAAAAAAGAGTGCAATTGCTAACAAGATACCCGTCACTACCGAAGTAGCGGTGAGACCAAAGTTTAAGTTAATGTTAAGAAAGTCTGCAGCCGTTTCTCCAACGGTAGTACATAGAACTTTAATAATCCAAAAGAAGATAGTGATTTCAGGAACTTTGTTTAGCAGTTGTCGAGATAGAGACGGTGACTCCGTAGTGGTGACATTATTCATATGAAGGGGCTAGATTTGATAATATTTTTTTCATACAAGTCATACTACAAACTCAACCTGAAGCCACCCTGAAGTAGATAGAAGTTATGCACACCAGTTATATCGAATTAAGGTGTTGTAGACATATTCCTGCAACGCATTTATGTAAGAACAGTTGTACTAAATTCAAGCTTCTTTTGACATAGAAGTATTTGTGACTCAAAACAAGACATAATTTCTCGTTTTTCTTGAATAGAGCCATCCTTGAGTAGGAATTTGATATATCGCCTGATATCAACATCATCAAACTGTCTCTTGGAACCAGTATCGTTTTCAAGATTTAAAAGGTCGAAATCCCTTGA
>JAHFMK010000030.1:1669-6669 GCA_023264435.1 Candidatus Kaiserbacteria bacterium | reverse complement strand
AACATGATGAGCGAGCGGGGGTGTCGAACATCACCATGACTTCTGCACCCATAGGTGCAATACAAAAGGAAGAGAAAGAGGACGATGAAACACTGTACTCAATTAAAAATTTCTCACTGTAGCTTTTTGTTCCGAGAGAGACGCACGGATTTTTCTTCGAGCAATTGATGTTTTTGCGTAATCAAGCCACTTTGCAGTTGGTTTATTATTTTTATTTTTGATAATTTCAACAATATCGCCATTATTAAGCTTTGTATCAAGACCTACAAGTTTTTTGTTTACTTTGGCGCCTGCGGTATGGTCGCCTATATCTGAGTGAATTGCATAGGCAAAATCAATGGGAGATGCTCCGACAGGAAGATCAACGACATCACCTTCTGGTGTAAAAACAAACATGCGATAGGAGAAAAAGTCTTCTTTTAATCCTCCAAAAAATTCATTTGATTCGTCTCCATTTTTATGAGCACCCGCGATTTCTTGAATCCAATGAGGAATTCGTATTTTGTGATTTGATTCTGAAAGGAGTTGTATGTGCTGTTCTGCTGAATTTTTTGCACGCCATACAAATGGCCTAAATAGTGTGGGTACAAGTGACGCAAACCATGTTTTCTCTCCTTTTTGATTTTCAGAACCTTCTGTATGTTGGTTTTTATATATTATATGTGAAGCAATACCATATTCTGCATCACGATGCATTGCATCAGTGCGAATCTGCACTTCGAAAATGGTACTATTTGGAGCAATAACGGTTGTATGTAAAGATTGATATCCATTCGGCTTTGGAAACGCGATATAGTCTTTGACGCGTTTTGGAAGCGGTCTCCAGAGTTCATGTACAATCCCAAGTACCTGATAACACTGTTCGATATTTGAGACAATAATTCGCATTGCTAAATAGTCATGTATTTTGTCCATATCCCATTCACGTCGCTTTAATTTTTGAAATAGACTATACGTACCCTTTAAGCGATATGATGTACGAAAATCAAGAATGCTGCTCTCCGCTAAACGCTTTTGTAACGATTTTCTATTTTTTTCAAGTTCAACATCACCTTTCTTTGCAAGAGGTTTGATGAGGTTTATGACTCGTTCATGTTCCTTCGGATATACATAGGGGAACGCCAGATCTTCGAGTTGTTTACGGATAAGCCCCATCCCTAGTCGATGCGTCACTGGTACATATATTTCAAGTGTCTCACGAGCAATCCGTAGTTGTTTTTCTGCAGGCACATATTGCAGTGTTTGCATGTTGTGGAGCCGGTCAATAAGCTTAATGATAAGCACACGAATATCTTGACTCGTTGCAACAAAAAGTTTGCGAAGACTCTCGTTGTGTCTATCGCTACCATAATATCGGACCGAGCCAAGCTTTGTGACACCTTGTACGAGAAAAAATATTTCATCACCAAACTCGGTACGGAGTTCTTCTTCGGTTACTGCAGTATCTTCAACGCTATCGTGAAGGAGTCCAGCGGCAACGGTTTGTGCACCCATGCCAATTTCTGCAAGCATCTTTGCGACGTGTGCGAGATGGTTGAGATACGGTTCACCAGAATATCGCTTTTGTCCCTCATGTGCCTTTTCGGCGAAGGTAAATGCACGAGTAATGAGCTCAGCATCTTCGGGAGAAGGTGCGAGAGGGGAGAGTATATCTTTCACGGTGAGTAACTCAGTCATGTCTTCATTCTACATTGTAGCGAATAGATAACAAGTGACGGATTATTATTTCTTACCAAGAAGTGTGAGTGCATCATCAACGCTAAATTTTTCAATGTTGATATCGTCTGGTAACCATACACGAGCAAACCCACGCTTCAAATAACGTCCTGATTTTGACTCAAATATTTTTATCATCTTTTTAGTTTTTGGATTGATACCAACATCCTTCAATAATTTTTCACCTGCACGCATTTTCTTTGGTTCCGCAAATAGTGCAAGTGCTCGTTCAAAGGTGATGGTGTATGGAGTGTCATCTTTTTTTAATGAACGGAAATCACCCGCGTGTCCAATATATGGTCCAAACCGTCCTGTATTTGCAATCACCGGCTCACCGGTATCTGGATGTGCTCCAAGCGTGCGTGGCAAGATAAGATATTGTACTGCATCTTCGAGAGTGACATCGCCAACACTTTTTCCAACAGGAACGCTTGCACGACGTGGTGTTGGAGCTTTCTTACCCTTTATTTTTTCGGGAGTTTTTCCAATTTGTACGTATGGTCCAAACCGTCCGTTGAGGAGGTATATTTCCTCACCTGTTTCTGGATGGATGCCGAGTGGTTCGTCTTCTTTAATTTGTGAACCATCGAGCATGCGTGCACCAATACAATCAGGAAAACGATTGCATGAAAGAAATTTTCCACCACGACCAAGTTTGATAACCATTTCACTTTCACACAGTGGGCAAGGGAATTCCTTTGGACCCGGTCCAAGATTGGTTATTTTCGCAATATTTTCTTTCGACGCAACGGCTTTTTGGAATGGTGTATAGAATTCACGAAGTGTTGTGGTGTATTTACGTGATCCATTGGCAATTTCATCAAGGTTATCTTCCATTTCACTCGTAAAATCATCACCAATATATTTTGCAAAATGTTCTTCAAGAAATGACGAGACCAAGTCACCAGTGTCTGTAGGAAGCAGTGTCTTGCCAGACTTTTCGACATACCCACGGTCAATGATGGTTTTCATGGTTGAGGCGTATGTTGAAGGACGACCAATGCCTCTTTTTTCAAGCTCTTTAATAAGCCCTGCTTCGGTAAAACGATTTGGCGGTTGTGTTGCTTTTTGTTCTGCAAAGAGGTCAATGAGTGTGAGCAGGTCACCTTTTGCAAGTTTTGGAATTTCCACATCTTCACCACGTGCTCGTGTGTCGACAGCGAGCCATCCATCAAAAAGCACCCGTGAACCATTGGTGACAAAATCAGGGATTGTGTCTTTGGTGTCAGTGATATTTGCAATAATTTTTGTGCGTTCTACCTGTGCATCAGCCATCTGTGATGCAACCGCACGTTCCCATATGAGAGTATACAATTTTTTTTGGTCATCAGTGGTACCGAGAGAGCGTTTTGCAAAATTGGTTGGTCGTACCGCTTCGTGAGCTTCTTGCGCAGATTTACTCTTCGTTTTGTAGGTGCGTGGTTGTATGTATTGTTTGCCGAAGTCTGCACCGATACGGGCAAGTATTTGTTTCTGTGCCACATCGCTCATGGTGGTGGAGTCAGTTCGCATGTAGGTGATGTAGCCTGCTTCGTAAAGCTTTTGAGCAGCACCCATAGTACGAGATGGAGCAAAGCCAAGTCGTGTTGAGGCAACTTGTTGGAGTGTTGAGGTCGTAAAAGGGGGTTTTGGACTTCGTTTCTGCTCAGACTTTACAATATCAGAAATATGCCACGGATACGTTTTTCCTATGGTAATAATACGTTCCGCTTCTTCTTTTGTTTTTGGTTCGACACTTCCTTGTAATGGAAGGTCAGTTTTTTGTGCTGTCTTAGTATGTGCGATGAGGGTAAAAAATGTTTCGGGAATAAATGCACGAATTTCTCGTTCACGCTCCATGATGATGCGAAGTGCAGGGGATTGCACACGACCCGCAGAAAGTCCATATCGGACCTTTTTCCAGATGAGTCCTGAGAGATCATACCCCACAAGACGATCGAGTACCCGTCGAGCTTCTTGCGCTTCTTTGAGACACATATCAATATCTCGTGGATGTTTGATTGCTTCCGTGACTGCTTGTTCTGTAATTTCGTGAAAGACAATACGTTTCATGTGCTCGTTGTCACCTTTAATAAGTTCGGCAACGTGCCATGCAATTGCCTCACCTTCACGGTCGGGGTCGGTTGCGAGGAGTATGTTTTCGGCATTTCGAGCTTCCTTTCTGAGTTCTGCAATTACTTTCTCTTTTCCTGCTGACTGAATGTAGCGAGGAATAAATCCGCCTTCAATATCTACTGCGTCCTTGTTGGTTTTTGGGAGGTCGCGAACATGCCCGACAGACGCACGCACCACAAACCCTTTCCCAAGATATTTTTCAATAGTTTTTGCTTTCGCAGGTGACTCAACGATAACCAATGTGTGGTGTTTCATGTACACCATAGATACTAGGGAAATGGAAAAGTGTCAAATAATAGGTTATTGACATATTGCTATGTTTTATAAAATAGACCATTTTGTTCGTGTATATGTCCGGAGAGCTCCATACGCATGAGGAGTGTGAGTGATACTTCTGGTGTGTAGGGAAGAAGACGGATGATAGTATCATGGTCACGAGGTTCTGAGAGAATGGCGAGTACTACATTTTCATCTTCTGTCAAGGAATGTATATTGGGTATCTGCATTGTCTCGTTTTCAAGCGTGAGTCCAAGTGCAATGATAATGTCATTAGGATGGGTGATCGGTGTTGCTCCGAGTTTGAGGAATTGATGTACGCCTTTGCTATTTTCAGAAAAAATGTTACCTGGGACAACAAGGAGCTCTCTATTGTAGTCTACCGTAAGCCGTGCAGTGATGAGTGTGCCTGATTTTTCGGTTGCTTCAATAAGCAGTACCGCATCGGAGAGTCCTGCCATAATTCTATTTCTTTGGGGAAATGACCACGGTGTTGCTTTAAAATGAGATTCAAATTCACTGAGAAGTCCACCACCATGTTCGAGTATTTTGTGTGCGAGCGAGAGATTTTGACGAGGATAGAGAGCCTCGTCACTGATGCCTGAACCAGGGACCGCAAGTGTATGTAACCCTGCGGTAAGTGCTGACTTGTGTGCGAGTGAGTCAACACCAATGGCAAGTCCAGAAATAATTGAAATTGGGTAGTTTTTGATACCGTGTATAAGATATTCAATCACCTGTGGAGCATAGTTTGTGTAGTGACGGGAACCGACCACCGCAAGGCACTTCGTGCCTTGCGGTGGTAACACCCCTCGCACATACACCTTTTCAGGTGGTGTTGGTATTTCTGCAAGATGTATACCGTACTCACGTTTATCTATTTCGTATATTGG
>JAHFMK010000030.1:0-1569 GCA_023264435.1 Candidatus Kaiserbacteria bacterium | reverse complement strand
ATACGTATATTATGATGTACACTATATTTATATGTTAGACATTAAATTCATTCGAGAAAATCTTGATCTTATAAAAGCAGGTGCTGTTAAAAAGCACATTACTCTTGACCTTGATGCACTCATAGCACTTGATGATGCACGAAAGAAAATTCTTGGTTCAATGGAAACAAAGAAAGCTGAGCAGAACACAGTTTCGCGTGAAATAGCACGTGCGACGAATGAAACTATTCGCATACAACTCATTGCAGAAATGAAAATCTTAAAAGATGATATTCAAAAGGAAGAAGATGAGTTTCGTGAAATTATGTTGAAATGGCAGGAGCTCATGTTACAGGTTCCTAATATTCCTGATATGTCTGTTCCTGATGGAAATGATGATACAGATAATGTGGAAATAAAAACATGGGGAGAAAAACCAGTGTTCGCGTTTACCCCAAAAGACCATGTAGAAATAATGACGAAGCTTCAAATGGTAGATTTTGAACGTGGTGCAAAGGTACATGGTTTTCGTGGATACTATCTCCAAAAAGGAGGAGCAAAACTTTCGTGGGCAATCTGGAATTATGCACAAGCATTCTTTCAAGAACGGGGATTTGATCCACTTCTCGTTCCTGCAATAGTCCGAAAAACCAATTTGTATGGTACAGGACATCTCCCCAATGATGCAGAGGATGTATATCAGACACAGGATAATGACTATCTTATTGGTACCGCAGAAGTTTCAACAATGGGATATTATGCCGATGAGATTATTGATGCAAAAGAACTACCGATTAAATGGCTTGCGTTCTCTCCTTGTTTTCGACGTGAGGCAGGAAGTCATGGAAAGGATACACGAGGGCTTATTCGGGTGCATGAGTTTTTTAAGCTTGAACAAGTAATTTTGTGTGAGGCAAGTCATGCAGAGTCAGTGAAGTGGCATGAGTGGCTCAACCGAAATACAGAGGAATTTATTGAATCAATGGGTATTCCATATCGTACGGTTGTGAATTGTGGTGGTGACCTTGGACAGGGACAGGTGAAAAAATATGATATTGAGCTGTGGGTACCACTCGAACAAAAATATCGTGAAATTAGCTCAGCGTCTTATTTCCACGATTTTCAAACGAGACGATTTAATATCCGATACCGTGATGTAGACGGAAAGACACGCTACGCACACTCGCTCAATTGTACGGCAATCCCAACACCACGTATTCTTGTGTCACTTGTGGAGAATTTCCAACAAGCTGATGGGACTATAAAACTTCCACCAGCACTTGCTCCTTATTTTGGTGCAGATGTACTACAATAGACAGCGTGCCACTCTTTCATAAACGAAACAGGAAGATACGAAAAAGAACTGTCTCACAGAAGACATTTGTGTGGCAGATTTTGCGTGGTGTGTTGAGGATTAGTTTGCTTGTGGTGTTTGTTGTCGGTGTATATTACGGCACTCGTTTGCATGCGTTTACCATCTCGACTATTCTGGTAGAAGGTGGTGAGACCGTATCTCACGATGAAATTCGAGCAAAAGCTGAAAGCGTACTTGAAGGTACATATCTTGGTATTATCCCAAAACGCTTCACG
>JAHFMK010000029.1 GCA_023264435.1 Candidatus Kaiserbacteria bacterium | reverse complement strand
AAGTTTGATATACCTGCCTTTATTATACAATTTAAGTGGTACTATTGTCAAACCTTCGATTTCGCTTTTTTGTTCGAGCTCCGCAATCTCCTTTTTGTTGAGAAGAAGTTTGCGAGGGCGTTCGGGGTCATAACTCTTCTTTGCATTTGCTTTTTGAAACGCAGGGATAGAGATACCCACTAAAAACGCCTCCTTCCCGCGTATAATCACGTATCCACCCTCGAGTTTACCTTGCCCATTTCGTACAGACTTCGTTTCCGTGCCCATGAGTGAAATACCCGCCTCATACGTGGTAAGAATTTCAAAATCAAATCGTGCTCGTTTGTGAGTACTGTATGTAGACATAGTATTCACTACTATAACGATATCTTACGAGCGGAGCAATAGCACGGAAAGAAATAATCGATTTTCTCGCAAAAATCGCTATTTTATGTATAATGTGGCCTATGTCAAAGCTTCACGAAAAACAACAGAATGATGAACAAACATTAGTAACAACGGAAGAAACGGTGGTTGAAAGCTCACTTTCCGAAGATGAGAAAAAGGATGAAAAAAAGGAGAAGTTATCCAAAAAATTACCACCAATAAAAATGCCTCAGAAGATATCCGTTGGTCCTGGAAATTTTTGGAACAATATACTCTCCACGGTTCTTTTTTTGATTGCACTTTCTTTTTTGTATTCATATTTTACAAACACCGCACATAAGCCCGATGAATATTCTATTTCACAGGTTGCGGAGCAGATAAAGAAAGGAGAGGTGAAGGAAATTGTGGTGAAAGGAAGCACGCTTGAAATTGCGTATAAAGATGAGACGCGTGTTGTAGGGTTATCAAAAAAAGAAAATGACTCATCAGTTACAGAGACACTCAATAATCTCGGAGTGTCCATGGAACAAATTTCGTCAGTTGCTATTAACGTAAAGGAAGAAACAGGATTTCGGTATTGGATTACTAACCTCGCGCCGTTCTTGTTTCCTCTCATTCTCCTCGGTGCTATTATTTGGTTTTTTTCACGTTCGGTAAAAGGTGCAGGGATGCAAGCACTCAATTTCGGTTCCTCAAAAGCACGTCTTATTGACCCGAACGACCAATCACAAAAAGTGACTTTCAAGGATGTGGCGGGTGCAAAAGAAGCAAAACAAGAGCTTGAAGAAATTGTGGACTTTCTTAAAAATCCAAAGAAATTTCTTGATATTGGAGCACAAATTCCAAAAGGTGTGATGATGATGGGAGCACCAGGAACAGGAAAGACATTACTTGCTCGTGCGGTTGCGGGTGAAGCAGGGGTGCCATTCTTTTCAATTTCTGGTTCAGAGTTTGTGGAAATGTTTGTCGGTGTTGGTGCAAGCCGTGTACGAGATCTTTTTCAAATGGCAAAGAAGACCGCACCCGCAATTATTTTTGTTGATGAGATTGATGCGGTGGGGCGGGTGCGGGGTACAGGCGTAGGTGGTGGAAACGATGAACGTGAGCAAACACTCAATCAGATTTTGGTAGAGATGGATGGTTTTGAACCAAACCAAAAAGTAGTCGTGATGGCCGCAACCAATCGTCCCGATGTACTCGACCCTGCACTTCTTCGCCCAGGACGATTTGATAGACGAGTGACCATTGACCTTCCTGACCGTATTGATAGAAAAGCAATTCTTGAAGTCCACGCACGAAAGAAGCCACTTCAAGAGGATGTAAATCTCGATATTATTGCACAGCGAACACCCGGTTTTTCGGGGGCTGATTTATACTCACTCATGAATGAGGGGGCAATTCTTGCAGCACGGGAAAATAGAAAAAAGGTGGGACAGTTTGACCTCATTCGCTCAATAGAAAAAGTAATGCTTGGGCCTGAACGAAAGAGTCATGTGCTCTCGCGCCGTGAGCGAGAGATTACGGCATACCATGAGGCAGGGCATGCACTCGTTGCATCGGTACTTCCGTATGCAGACCCTGTGCAAAAAATATCTATCATTTCACGAGGGCGTGCAGCAGGATATACACTCAAACTCCCTGATTCTGATAGACGAATGCAATCAAAGAAAGAATTTCTCGATGACATTACCATGACACTCGGCGGATACGTAACTGAACAGATGGTCTTTGATGATCTCACCACTGGCCCCTCAAATGATTTGCAAGTGATTGCAAATCTTGCACGCGATATGGTGACAAAATATGGTATGAGCGAAAAGCTGGGTCCAATTGCATTTGAGGGTACAGGCGGACGACTCATTGGTGGTGGCATGAGTGAGGATAGAGGATATTCACGAGAAATTGCAAAACTCATTGATGAAGAAGTTACGAATATTATTGAAACAGGAAAAAATCAAGCACGAGAAATTCTTACAAAATATCGAAAAGCACTTGATGTCGTTGCGAAGCGATTGCTTGAAGTAGAAACACTTGAACGTGAGGAATATGAGGGAATATTGAAAACTGAGGGAGTGCCGATTCATGATGTGTATCGTGAGATGCGAGAGAAAGAAGAGCGAATTGGTGACCCGACAAAGTCACTTGAACCTGACACCGACACCCTAGCAGGAAAGATGTAGGTTGATAGTACAGAATAGAAAACCCCGCGCCTACGGCGCGGGGTTTTCTAAAAAAAAGCTCTCATTGCGAGCTACTAAACTAGTTTTATCCATTACGAACTCACGATTACGACTTGCGGTTTTCCTTTTGGCGAAAAGAACATCGCTCCGTTGCTCACATGCTAAAATCCTGACGCAAGTCAGGATTTCTATACGCATGTCCGCCCGCTTGGACTCGAACCAAGGACCACCGAGGTATAAGCTCGGCGCTCTACCAACTGAGCTACAGGCGGATGATTGGTGCATGAGCACTATATCGCAGGTGGTGCATTGTGACAATGGTTTGACATGAAAAAGTGTTCCACAAGACTTTGTGAAATCAAACACCGCGACCCCGAAGGGGTCGCGGTGTTTGATTATTCCATATATCGACACAAGTTACTCCATGTGGAGATGTTCTGCGATATGTGTAATTTTTGCGTGAATGTGTGGATATCGAGCAAGTGTTGCATCTTGTGCCACGAGAGCTTTTGCTTCGGTACGTGCTGCTTCTACGAGTTTGATATTTTTGATAGCTTCCATGCCAAGGTCGGTAAGTCCTGATTGTTTGCCACCATATAATTCTCCTGAACCACGGAACATCAAATCGTGCTCGGCGAGCTCGAACCCGTTTTTTGCAGTTATGAGTGCTTTGAGACGATCACGAGTTTTTTCACTTTTGCTGTCGCTCACAATAAAACAGTAGGGCTGGTACGTACCTCGAATAACCCGTCCACGGAGTTGATGAAGTTGTGCGAGTCCAAAACGTTCTGCACCTTCAATAATAATATTGGTCGCATTAGGTACATTGACGCCTACTTCCACTACCGAAGTTGCAACAAGCACATCAATTTCATGATTATAAAACTCTTGCATAATTTTTTCTTTTTCAAGAGGTTTCATTTTGCTATGGAGTATTGCAATACGCCATTTCGTAAATACGTTTGCTTTGAGACGTTTCGCTTCTTCGGTCACCGATTTCACGTTGAGAGCAGTCTCTTTTTCTGGGTCAGGTTCATCAATGCGAGGACAGATGACATACGCCTGTCTGCCTGCGGTAAGCTCACTGCGAACATGTTCGTACATCTTTTCTTGCGTGTCTTTAGTAACGGTGGTGGTTATGACGGGTTTACGACCTTTTGGCATTTCATCAAGAAGTGTGATGTCGAGATCACCATAAATGGTAAGTGCGAGGGTTCGGGGAATTGGTGTTGCGGTCATGGAAAGAAGATGCGGTAGACGAGTGTCTTTTTTTGCAAGTGCCTTGCGTTGCTTTGTACCGAAGCGATGTTGTTCATCTATGATAGTAAGTGCAAGATGTTTAAATACCACGGATTTATACATGAGTGCATGCGTACCGATGAGAATGGGTATTTCCCCATTGTGCACCCATTTGAGTAATTGTGCTTTTGAAATTTTGGTGGGTTTGGTCGGGTTACTTTTTGAAGGGAACTTCATGCATCCACTTCCTGTAATAAGACCGATATTGAGGGGAAGGTGTTTGAAGTATTCTATAAATGATTCAAAGTGTTGTTTCGCAAGAATTTCGGTTGGTGCCATGTATGCAACTTGCAGATTGCCAAAGGAGAGCGCCGTCCCGACCTCTTTCGTATGTGCCTGTGGTGGTCGGGACGTCGCTACTGCATACGCGGTTGTTGCTGCCACCGCGGTCTTTCCGCTTCCCACATCGCCTTCAAGCAAGCGAGACATGGGATATGCTCCCGCAAGGTCGTGCATGATAGTATCAAGTGCTTTTTTCTGTGCGGTGGTGAGCGGAAAAGGAAAACGTTCGGTGAATGATGCGATGTGTTTTGTGTCAGTATTAAATCGATAGCTCGTCGTTTGTTGTGTTGCATTTCGTTCACGTGCTTTCACCACTTGGATGTAAAACACCTCTTCAAAGGCAAATCGCTTTCGTGCACTTTTCGCATGTTCAGCTTTTTTTGGTGTGTGTATCCATAGAAGTGCGGTTCTGAGTGTGGGGAGGTTGTACCGTGCGAGTATTTCGTGTGGTATGGGGTCTTCAAGAACATCGAGTACTCCTCGCTCAAAACATTTTTGCACAGTATGAAAAAACCATTTTGAAGTCACGCCTTTGGTCTCACGGTAGACGGGGTAGAGTGTCTCATCGAGTTTTTCGGTGTTATTAAAAATTGAGTCATGTCTATCAATTGGTAATGATTCAAGTTTTTCTACTTCGGGATTAGCGATGTAGAGTTTCCCCTCGCTTCCCGCTACTTTGCCTGCGAGTTTTACGTACATATCATTGGTGAGCATTTTTGCAAGATATGGTTGATGAAACCACATAATTTTAATACGAGCAGAACCATCTTCAATCCACCCCTCCGCAATCGGCACTTTACTTTTCCATGCTTTACGTGTTTTGAGTCCACCAATTTTTCCAAAAACTACTGCATCGTGCCCATGTATGAGCCCACCGACGGACTGAATACTAGAAATATCTTCATATCGAACAGGAAGATGTAAAAGTAAATCTTCCACTGTTACGACACCAAGGCGAAGGAGTGCCTTGCTTTGAAGTGCATTAATTCGAAAATGTGTAGTGAGTGAGTCGTGTGGATGCATTTGCATAGCACCATAGTACCAAAGTTTTGGTGATAGGGGAGGGTGCGGTATACTTATCGAGCAAAAGTAATATCACCAATATGACAAAGAAAATAATACAGAAAACAATACCAAAAAAGGACTATGCAAAATTAGCGCTTGCACTCCATAAAAAGCATCATGGAAAGCTTTCTGTTGTTTCAAAACATTCGCTCAATACCAAAGATGATTGGAGCATGATGTACACTCCAGGAGTTGCTGCGGTGTCGAGTCACCTCGCCAAATATCCAAAAGACGCACGTGAGTACACTATCAAACGAAATACGGTTGCTGTTATTTCAGATGGGTCTGCAGTGTTGGGGCTTGGCAACATTGGCCCTCTTGCGGCACTTCCTGTGATGGAAGGGAAATGTGCAATTCTAAAAGAGATGGCACAGATTGACGGTTTTCCGATTGTGCTTGATACACAAAATACAGAGGAGATAATCAAAACAATTACGCATATCGCACCGGTGTTTGGTGCAATTAATCTTGAAGATTTTAGTGCACCAAGATGTTTTGAAATTGAAACACGTTTGAAAGCAATGCTCGATATTCCCATTATGCATGACGACCAGCACGGTACCGCTATTGTGGTGCTCGCAGGTCTCATCAATGCTTCAAAAGTGGTGAAGAAAAAACTTGAAACACTCAAAGTGGTGATTGTCGGTGCGGGTGCCGCGGGACGTGCAATCACACTCATGCTCATTCAGGCAGGTATCAAAAATATAATCGTGTGCGATAGTGCAGGTGTTATTTATTTTGGGAGAAAAAATATGCCACCATACAAAAACGAACTTGCAAAAGTTACGAACCCAGATCACGTTAAAGGAATTATTGACGATGCAGTAATAGGTGCCGATGTACTTATTGGAGTCTCTGGTCCTGCAACTATTTCGAGAAGTCATGTGGAAGCAATGGCAGAGAATGCTATTGTGTTTGCACTCGCAAATCCAATACCAGAAATAAAACCAGAAGATGCACTGTTGGCAGGTGCACGGGTAGTTGCAACAGGTCGTTCAGACTATGCAAATCAAATCAACAATGCCCTCGCATTTCCGGGTATTTTTCGTGGTGCTCTTGATAGGGGAGTGAATGCCATTACCGATGAAATGAAGCTTTCTGCTGCAAAAAAAATTGCGGGATTGGTAAAGAAACCAACTGCGAATGAAATTGTTCCAAGTGTTATGCATCCTGGACTGGTGAAGGCTGTTGCAAGTGTTGTGCGATAAAACTCTGTATTTACACGATGCATGAAGGCTACGAGAAAGTATATACATTTATTTGACATTATTGTATATCAGCAGTATAAATGCTGAGTAGTTCTTTACATATGTTTGTTGAGACGAGCTTTTTGTGACTACGTGTACATAACCACTGGACACAAAAAGCTCGTCTCAACAATGAGACAAGACATGTACCCGATGGTTCGGGAATGGAGATTGATAATGACGATAGAAACAGCTACGTACAAGAAAAGATTGCGTACACCACGTACAGGATATGCTAATGCACGTAGTGTTCTGGGTGGAGATTTTATTACTCCCATAGACATTATGATTGCACACAAGGGTATTGAGTATACCAACGCACAACAAA
>JAHFMK010000028.1 GCA_023264435.1 Candidatus Kaiserbacteria bacterium | reverse complement strand
TATTATCACTTAAATAATAATATCCATTATTCATAGGATCAGAAACAGTACTAGGAAGTGCGAGAAAATTATTTACTTCCAATGTCTCACCTTTCGCAGAAGATATCTTCATTGTCGTATCATTCGATGCTGGACGTGTGTTTACCGTAGAATCTATTGGAAATACGGTATTGCCACCTGTATTTGGTGGTGGTGTAGATGTCTTACCAGATAACATATATAGAATACTTATTGCCATTACAAGCAATATGGTGATGACACCAACGATAATTATTTTTTTATTCATATATTTTATTATTATCCACCATATTTATTTACGCATTCCTGTGCTTTTGAATTACAACCTGGACACGTCCAACTACTGTAGCCAGACCGAGCAACAAGCTGTTTTGCCACTTGCATGTTGCATGTTGCATCTGTACACGCAAAGAAACTATCACAACCACTACTCCTTGGGACATCATCCCAAGTACTCCTAAGGATTTGAAAGGTACCGCATGCGGTACTATTTGAAGTATTGTTTCGAGCATTTGGGTCACCTGAACTTTCAGTCATAGCAAGACATGACATGACATTTGCTTGTGTATCAGAGAAACCTGCAGATATGAGTGCATCGACACTACACGCAGTATTTCCATCTGCACACTGCGCTCCACCACCAGTTATTGGTGTTGTTCCGACGCCTCCCGTCACACTCCCCGGTTGTGATGGTGGTGGTGTTGCAGCTGTCTGTGTGGTACATTGTATCTTATTCCACATGCCGTATGCGGTATCACTCAAAACCATTTTAAGTACGGTATCCACTACAAGCCATGCAGCAAGGACAATAACAATTCCTATAATAGCGTTTGACATCATCTCTCTTCCTTTATCCACTTTTCCCGTATCTCCCGCAGACATTACCATCGTAAGTCCACCGATAACAAACATGACTGCAGCAATTATGACAGAAACACTAATCAAAAATTTGAGTATGTTATCGGCAAGTGTAACAAGATGACAACTGCTACAATCAACACCATCACACGGCACAAGACCATTCGCTGCAAACACAGGAGTTACCAAAAATACACTGACACTCAGAAGTCCTGCTAGGATAAAATATCGCATTAGTGTAACAGTAACATACTCACGGGGAGGACTTTTATATCTATGTGAATTACTAAATATAAATTCCCAAAGTATGTCTCCCTATATTACACACCACCACTGAGTTCTGTATTTAAGAGAATTCGGTCATTACACGACCAGTACCCGTTATGGATATTTTGTTCACCATTTGCTCAAAATTGACTCCAAAACTATTTCACAACAGTTTTAAATCCTGATGAACACTTCATCTACTTCGTTCATTGCGGGTCCACGAGGATTCGAACCTCGGTCAACGGTTTTGGAGACCGCTATTCTACCACTGAACTATAGACCCATGAGCAGTATGGTACGGGAACTCTGGCGGTGCGTCAACAATGAACAATGGTGTATCCTTAGGGTGGGCTTTTATTTGTGTGTAAATTATGATACCGTAATGCGTGTCTAGGTAATAGACTTTCATGCGTCGGTACTCAAGTGGTCAACGAGGGCAGACTGTAAATCTGCTGACATCAGTCTTCGCTGGTTCGAATCCAGCCCGGCGCACACATTTCGACACCATATTTATAAATGAACTATCACGTATAAATACCATCCGATGATGATATTGCGTTATTAAAAATTCGATACTCTTTTTTAAAAATAAACCGAGCAAAGTGATATACACCGTACGTAATAAAGTATGCAGCGAACACATCAATCGTGTAATGTAAATGTCCAAGAAGTACTGCACTTCCTGCAATTATGGAAGATATAATAAAAAATAGTCGAAGTTTCGGTATACTCCAAAAGATAAGTGCGAGCATAAATGGTATCGCAGTGTGTCCCGAAAAAAATAAATCAAAGCCAGAAGATAAATACGTAAGCTGACCAAAATCAGTAATAATATGATCTGGATATGGTGCAAGGTGCGTCATAATCACAAAAAATGAACGTGTCCAAATGAGTAGTGCGAGACTCCTCAATACAAAAGGAATCGTTCTTGGTTTTAGAAAAAGCAGCACAGTAACAAAAATTATAAGTATGAGTGCACCTTCACTAAAAATAATATCTGTATTTAATACTGGTAAATTATCGAGCACTATGTCACTCGTAGAATTACCCGCATCTCTCGCAGCAAATTGGACTGCATAGAAACTCACGCACAAACTTGTAAGAAAAAATACAAACGAAATACCGGCTGAAACTAAATATTCTCTCTCTCTAAAAAGATTAGAATAGGCATTATAAGACAAATCTTCATTAATCATGTGCATAATGTTATCATATTATACATATGAAAATAAGTTTTGTTATTCCTGCTTATAATGAAGAGGACAACATCCTTACCTGTCTTTCTGTATTACAGACCGAAATTGCTCGAAATCAAAACATCGAAACTGAGGTGCTGGTGATTAATAATGCGAGTACTGACAGAACCTTCGAACGCGCACAATCAGTCCTTGGAACAAAGGTCATCAATGAACCCCAAAAGGGTGTTGTGTGGGCACGACAAGCAGGTTTCAAAGCATCAACAGGTGATCTTATTGCCAATATCGATGCTGATACTCAAATTACCAAAAATTGGCTCCCCACCGTAATTCGTGAATTTAGTCAAGACCCTTCTCTTATCGCACTTACTGGTCCACATGTATATTTTGATCTACCTCTCTACGCTCGTCTCATAACAAAAATATGGTATATCATAGGATTTGCGTTCGATTACATTACTGGGTTATTCTTTCATAAAAAATCACTGTTCCAAGGTGGAAATTATATTGTACGCAGAGAAGCCCTTGAAAAAATTGGCGGATACAATACAAATATCCAATTTTATGGTGAAGATGTAGACACCGGACGAAGACTCAACGCAATTGGCAAGGTAAAGTGGACTTTTGCGCTTCCTATCTATGCATCAGGTCGTCGCTTGCAAAAAAATGGTCTAATTAAAACTGGCTTTCTCTATGCTATTTCGTTTATATGGATAACCTTTCTTGGAAAACCATTCACACAAAAATATGACGATATTAGAATAAAAAATTTCAAGTAGTTTTATTATTATAATATTCAATCATATATTGCCGAATTTTTATAATAATGATTATGCTGATACACAGACCAACCACCAACCCTATATTGAAAATAACATTTTCAATCTGAGTATAAAGATGTCCGAAGAGATATCCAAGCGTTATAAGTAAACTCGTCCATAAAAGTTCTCCAAGAAAATTCCACAATAAATATGTTCTAAATGGTACTCTTGCGAGACCAGCGGTAAATAATATTGCTATCATTAATCCAAAACCATTCGTCAGTTTTGATATAAAAAGCAACTTACTATGATGATTGCTAAATAGCTTTTTACTTTTCTCTATCGACACACTCGTGATACCAATATACTTACCCCAGCGATCAAGAAACTTTTCTCCTTTGTAATACCCTATCCAATAAATAAGGATGTCACCCGTAAGATTTCCAGACATAATGACAGCTCCTGCAATAAAAGGATTTATATATCCAAGCTGTGCAAGAAATCCTACAATGAGACTAATAACATGGCCTTCAAGTATCGCAATAGGAAAAAGAATGAGGTACGTGTAGGTAGTAAATAATATAAGAATTTGATCAGCTGACATAATATATTCTTTCAGAATAACACATATAGTATATGTAGCATCCACTACTCTATCGAGCTCAGTATAACAAAGTAACATATTCACAGCTTGGGGGTCTTCAACCAATTGTGTAATACTCAACACATATTTTATTTGTTATACTATATGCATTATATATGTGTGGAATATTTGCCTATACTGGAAAACAAAATGCACAGGAGATACTTCTTGATGGACTCACATCACTTGAATACAGAGGATATGATTCAGTAGGTATTTTTGTTTCAGGTGCAGGTGCGGTAAAAGCAGAGGTTTGTATAATAAAAGTCTTCCATGCGAAAACGCAAAGTAAGTTTCAGAAAACCAGATAAACCAGACAATACGAACCGCAAAGTGGTGTTATGGTCTGGCCAGGCAGCACCCTTCAAAATCGTCCCCCATAATTTCAATAAATACACTGAAGCGGAGTGGTTGAACATGGTCGAAGAAAACGAAAAGAAGCAACGTAAAGGTAAGAAGAAAAAGAAGCGAAACAAGAAAACTTCAGCCCTCTAAACCTTCTTACGCCACACGTCATACGAGTCGGCCATTGTGTAAGTAACGCCAGTGTCGAGCGACTCAAAGTGCTGTTGACCACAACGAATCTTGGCATCCTCATTGAAGCGGAGGTCGTCGATGAGTGTGGACCCTTTAGTCTCCACAATGAAGTACAACTTCTCTACCCCATTCTGGTCAAGCACTACCGCCCAGTCAGGATTGTAGTCTCCAAGTGGTGTCGGGACCGTAAACCAACGTGGCAGTTTTGCGTACACTTTTACGTCTGTATCTTGCTCTAAACGCTCAGCAAATGACTTCTCAATATCAGAGTCATACACTACGTGAGAATACGTGCTTTTGGTAACCGGGATAGCGTTTGAAGTCAGGTAGCCAATCAGTTCATCAGATTCAAACTGTGTCTGCTCGTAATACTCTCCATCAATCTTCGTGTACTTAATACCATCAACGAGCATGTGTCGCTTGTGACGGTTAATTATCTCTACCACCTGCGAGAGATATTGTTCAGGGTTGTTGTATACACTTTCAAGTGTCCCCGACTTGATGAGAATATCGGCTATGGTCCGTCGCTTCAGTCCAGTATAGGTCTGTATGTGAGCCAATAGGTCCGGTACGTTCTTCTCTACATCGTTGTCTCGGATGTACGTTCTGGTTTGGATTGGGTCACTGACTTCAATACCAGCCTGCGTAATATCAAGCTTCACCAACTCAGCAATGATTGGACTCAACCGAACAACAGGCATTTTACTTATCTCATGCGCTGATTCCTTCACAAGCTCTGGTACATCAACCGTAACGTGATACCTGGTCTTGTGCTTAATTTTGTCCCACAACTCAGTGAATTCTGGACTCAGGATCACTTCTTTGTTTGGACGGATGCGCACTTCATCAGCAACGTTTTTAACGGGAAGACGCTTAGTCACACTCTTAATACCAGCTACAACATCAGTCGTAAGTGACTCGTATTTTTCTGGTAGTGGCACCTTGTCGGTTGCTACGTGCTCCTTGAGTTCGGGAGTTGCCTTTCCGTGTCTATCAAGCATTCCTCGACCAACTAGGTAGTCGACAATCTCCTCTGCTCGTTCGTAGCCAAGTGGTTCTGGGTCTGCACCTTCAGTTGGACTAAAGAGAATGTGTTCAAACAAACGAGCATCAATCACACCAAACTTTGTGTTGGTTTCCCCTTCAATTTCTTTCTGGAGACTGTCAGCAAAGTCAGCGTAGCTTTCGTTTGCAATCACTGTGAGAACATTGAGCTGTTCATCTCGCACTCGTTCACCTTGATTCGGACCGCTCGAGTACACCGGCAGACGCAAACCACGACCAACCTTCTGTCGCTTGGTCATGGTGTCATTAGTCTCCACGAGCGTACAAATCTGGAACACGTTTGGATTGTCCCACCCTTCCTTCAAAGCTGAGTGCGAAAAGATGAAGCGCAGTGGTGTATCAGTACTCAACAATCGCTCTTTGTCTTTCATGATGAGGTCGTAGACAGACTCATCCTTCACGGTAGACCCATCACCTTTGGATTCAATAAAAACCATCTCGCCCGCATTCGCTGAGCCTTTTTTGGCTTTATCCATTGCAAAGTAACCATCGTGGACAGACGATACGTCATCATTGAGGGCATACCGTTTAATCTCGGCGTTATCAAACAGCGTGTTGTACTTCTGAAGCTTGATGAGGTCCAAGTATTCGTTTTCAAAAATCTTAGCGTATGGACCCGGCTTTGCTCCTTCCGGTGTGTACTCACGGTAGTTACCTACTTTGTCCAAGAAGAACAGTGTTAGCACTTTGATGTTCTGCTCTAGCAAGCGCATTTCTCGGTCGAGGTGGCGTTCAATCGTGGCTCGTATCTGTGCCTTAATGTTGGCAGTTTCATTTGTGCCAGCAGCTAGTTGCACCAAGTCACCATTATCAAACTCCACAAACTCACGGCCTGACATTGTCCCGATATTCGCTACAAACAAACCGCTATATACCGAATTCTTCGTGAGCGCTTCAATGTCTCGACGATTGCCCGGGTTTACTTTTACTTTCTTCCGTTCAAACCCACCAGCACTACTCACCACTTTTAGTTCTAGTTCTGCCGTATAGCTCGGTTTTTCTTTTACATTGAGGAGCTTGATATGTCGCTCTTTCTCTCCACCGCCCATTGCCAGTACTTCAATTCCCTTCACGAGCCCCTGCTCATAGGCCTCCACTGGACCGAGCTTGTACATGAGGTTGTATGTATCACGGTGAGTTGCGGAGTAGCGCAGAATGCACAAAGGATTAAGTGACTTAATCGCTTCCTTCGCCTTTTCGGTATTATCGACTGACTGTGGTTCATCAATAATTACAATCGGCTGTGTCTGTTGGATAAACTCAATTGGCTTGCGTCCCTCCATGCCATCAATCACTTGGTGGATACGGAGCGCACTGCCACTCCCTTTATCAGAAAAGCTCTTACGAAACGCATCAATGTTAATAATCATCACCTGCGTTGTCTCACTGGTAGCAAAATCACGCACCTCATCAAGGCGGTCAGAGTTATAGATAAAATAGTTGAGTGGTTCGTTAGGAAACAGCTCACGGAAGTGTGAAAGCGTAATAT
>JAHFMK010000027.1 GCA_023264435.1 Candidatus Kaiserbacteria bacterium | reverse complement strand
CATCTTTTTTTCTAAAGGAGAGAAATTGAGTGCTTCGGAGTGAGAATATGAGAAACATATATCTTAGTGTAAGCATTATTATTCTCTTGGGAGTAGTCAGTTTTGTATATTATACCTCACGTCCTGATGATTCCAGTAACCAAAATATCCAAAATATATTTGGTGATATGTTTACGCTACATCAATATACTAAAGGAAATAAACCATCTGGCTACGGGCTTTTGTACACGCAATTTACTGTTGAGCATGAAGATACGCTCACCGCATATATAGACTTTGACCACAATGGGACATTTGATGACACAGAAAAAGTGGCAACGAATGTACCTGTACAGACACGAGCGGACTGGATGAGTGGTGTGCCAGTAGCACTTTCTACAATTGTTGCAGATCGTACGCCTGTAAAAATTATACTGGGGAGTGGTGAGAGTATTGAAGCTACACTTATGGTCTCATCAGAAGAGCAAGATGAACTTCTTGACCTTAAAAGTGTGACAAACTCAGAAGAATCCATGAAGGGATTAAGTCGTGTTGCATACGCACAAGGAGAGCCTGTCACCAACACATTTCGCCCTGGTGTACCCGACATCACCCAACGAATTTCCGAATGTGCACCAACTGCCGCAGCTAATAGTATCCTCTCACTTGCACAAGAACATGGTAAATCATTGGATGAACTCCCTTCACCAACAGAAATTATAGACGGATTAAAACAAAATATGGATTGGACACCAGAGAATGGAGTACTGCCCAACGAATTTGTACAAGGGAAGAATGAATGGGCGATACAACATGGACTGCCAATACGTACTACAAAAGTAGGAGACAAAAATGGTCTCTCGACACTTACCCAGTTACTCGATGCAATGAACAATGGTGCAGCAACGGAATTACGAATTACCTTTGGTGACCCCACAACAGGGAAGGCAACAGGAGGTCACATGGTGACGGTCGTGGGCATTCGTACAGAAGGTGGACAGACATTTATCGAAATAAATGATCCCAAAACTCCTGAGGGTACTGAGACATATGAAATAAATGCAAATGTCATTGAAGGATATCCATATGATGGTCTAGCGGTGTTGAGCTGGGGTTTTGTACAGGTATGGGATGAACAAGCACCAACAAACCTTGCACCCATGAGCGAAGTCGAAGTACAGGGGATAAAAAATGCTGTTGGCATTAAAGGAAAAATAAAAGTAATAGTATTTCGAAATAAATATGTCCCCCTTGCTTCAGTACACGTTGGCAAAGGACCTGAGTGCGATGGTGAACCACACTATCATGCCAACACTGGCTCAGTGACAGCGCTTGATGGCACGGTATTTATCGACCCCGAAGGATGTGGATACGGCAAAGTCAAGGAAATTCCCGTTGAAGAAGTGCGGGTGAATTAGTCTATAAAAACATTAGACGAGGCAACACTACCAAAGCTATTATTGAAACATTTGGTTAGGAAATTTGATCTGTCAGATAAAAACTTGATTTATTTTCTTAAATACCCCCAATATAAGAGATATCATTCTTTAATTTAGGACTTTTCATAGGAGGACTGTGATGAAAGGGTTTGGACTGTTTATGTTTACAATCTTCTCTGTGCATTCCGCATGTGCGAAAACTACCATATCAATTGATTCGTACAATGGGTATGTGTAGGGATCGGGGGAAAGAACCATTCGTGGTGAGTCTCAATAGTTAAGCGTGTACACTGATTTTAAGAATGGTGTTTACCTCAACATGTGGGGACTTACAAATCAACATAAATCGACAGAGGAAGTTAACTTCACGGTCGGCTACCTCACTGAGATTTCTGGAGTGAAGGTTGATGCATCAATAAATTATTACGATGTTAGACCAAACTTCAATGGGACTACGGATGATATAATTTCGCCGTATATCACTTTGACAAAATCGATGACTGACAGCATCAATGTTGGTGTTGGTGCAGAATCATACATCGTCATAAAGGATAGTGCCAATAGTGGCATACGCCCATTTATATGGGTTGAAAAGCACTGGCAAACAGGGAGTGTCAGTATTAAAACGGCACTTGAAGTTGGATACGAAACCAATTATCAGCTTAATCGCTGGTATGAAAAAGTCTCGATTCAACCAGAGTGGAGGGTGTCAAATCATCTGACACTCAGATTTTTAGGTGTAACTGGATGGGTACCACAAAATGCTTCAATAAAATATGTGGTGGACTTTTTCGGAATTGACTACACCTTTTAAAACGAGAAATGGTAAGTAACATTATCATTCCTCAAATAGCCACAGAAAATCTGTGGCTATTTTTAACCACGCGCCGTAGGCGCGTGTTTAATTATACATACTATGGCTTATTTTATAGATATTTTCTATCGACAGGGAATGACCACATTTCATTGCCGAACTGATATACTGTACCAATGAATCTCGAAACACAGATCGAGGCAGTTTTGTTTTATAAAGCAGAACCTGTCAAGATACACTCTCTTGCAGAGTTTTTTTCAGTACCATTTGATGATATGGTGAACGCCCTCAATACACTTGCAACCTCTCTTGAAAATAGAGGAATTAGAATTGTACTCACTGACACCTATGCACAAATGGTAACTGCGCCAGAGGTTTCTGAACTCATTGAAGCAATGCGGAAATCAGAACTTAAAAATGATATTGGAAAAGCTGGTGCAGAAACTCTTGCAATCATTCTGTACCGCGGACCACTTTCACGAGTGGAAGTTGATAGAATACGCGGTGTTAATTCAGCGTTTATTATTCGCAATCTTCTTATACGAGGTCTTGTAGAACGGAAAACACATCCCACAGATACCCGTTCATTTGTATATGCAATTACCCCCGCACTGCTCAATCACTTAGGAATTTCAAAACGAGAAGAACTACCTGATTTTGCAAAAATCATGGATGAATTGGATATCTTTGAAAAAAATGTAGGTGAGGAAGGTTCAGAAATATTTAGTACTACTCCCCAATGATATGGCAATAAAACACACACTCTCTAATGATTTGCATGATGAAAGTATTGACGCACTGTCTGATGTCGTTGAATCTTTTTTTGCTGATGATGAGTGTCAGGAAATCATACAAAAAAAATCAAGTATTTCTCCAATTCCAATACTTCCACAATTGAGTATGGCACTCGGTCTGCTCCTACTAGTTTTTGCTGTAACATATATTTCAATTCCCAACTCCTATGGTAACCCACACACAGACACACAAATTACTACTGTGTTACCGAGCACAATTAGTTCAACTACTCAAGCTCAAAATGTTTTTGATGATATTCACCTCGTCGCACGAAGTGCAATAGTGTGGGACATGAAAGAACAAAAAGTACTCTTCAATAAAAATGCAGACGACGCATTACCGCTTGCATCACTCACAAAACTCATGACCACACTCGTTGCATACGAACTTTTAGATACACGCGACCATGTCACTGTTTCATCACGTAATATTAAGACTGATGGAGACAGTGGTTTTACTGATGGTGAAACATTTACTATGCAAGACCTCGCTGATATCACACTTATTTCATCTTCAAATGATGGTGCTTCTGCCCTCAGTTCACGTGTCGCTCAAGAAATTGAACCACAGACAGACCCTGATGTAGTAATGGTGCATGCAATGAACATCCGTGCTCATGAAATTGGTCTTACAAAGACAATGTACAAAAATAGTACAGGACTTGATATCTCTACATCTGAACCAGGTGCAACAGGAAGTGCACGTGATATGGCGATACTCATGGAATACATACTCCTCAATACTTCTGACGCACTCACACTCACCACAACAGACATAAAGCGTATCAGTAATACTAACGGTGCATATCATTTAGCAAAAAACACGAATGAAATAGTAACTAACATCGATGGGCTTCTCGCCTCAAAAACAGGGTATACTGAACTTGCAGGGGGCAATTTAGTTGTTGCATTTAATGCAGGACTTAATCATCCAATTATCATTGCAGTACTTGGTTCAACATTTGAAAATAGATTTAGTGATACACTTACACTTGTTGAACGAACACGCACGTATCTAAATAATCAATAAGTATGCCAATCGAAACTACCATTATTAAAGTACTGGCACCGACCGCAATTGCTTTTTGTGTCGGTATTGTCATTACACCAATCATTACACGATGGCTCTACCACAACAAAATGTGGAAGAAAAAAGCGGGTAAAGGCGCTGGATACGGTGGAGGCGAAACACCGATTTTTGATGCACTACACGCTACTCGCGATACCAACACACCACGTATGGGCGGATTGGTAATATGGATAAGTATTCTTCTTACCATTGCATTACTCTGGCTCCTTCATCTTGTGTTTGGAGACACAACGCTCGGCTCACTCAATTTTTTTAGTCGCTCGCAAACATGGCTTCCATTGACCGCACTCATAATTGGTGCACTCGTTGGTTTTATCGATGATTACATGGTGGTTCGTGACTCAGGAACTCATTTTGCAGGAGGGCTTCCACTCTCGCAACGTTTGATGGTGGTGGGTGCAACTGCACTATTTTCCGCATGGTGGTTTTATGAAAAATTAGAGGTAACCACAGTCTCACTTCTAGGACATGGGTATATTGATCTTGGTATATTTTTTATTCCATTTTTTGTAATTGTAGCTCTGGCAATATATGCAAGTAGTGTGATTGATGGCATTGATGGACTTTCAGGTGGCACCTTCCTTTTTATTTTTAGTGCATATGCTGGTATTGCGGTCTACCAAAATCAAATCGACCTTTCGGCATTTTGTGCAACAGTTGCTGGTGGAATTCTTGCTTTCCTTTGGTTTAATGTGCCACCAGCCCGTTTTTATATGACCGAGACAGGTGTCATGGCACTTACTATGACACTCACCATTATTGTGTTTATGACTGATTCACTTGGTGGTGGGGAAGGCGTTTCAGTATTTCCCGTCATTGGTATTTTACTTGTACTAACCGTACTTTCTGACATGATACAACTTATTTCGAAAAAAGTTTTTAATCGGAAAGTGTTTCGTATTGCACCACTGCATCATCATTTTGAAGCAGTTGGATGGCCACCTGAAAAAGTAACTATGCGTTACTGGATCTTGGGATTTGTATTTGCAATCATAGGCACTATTCTCACTATTCTGTTCTAATACTATGCGACACGTCTTCGATAGAACACTCCTCACACTCACTATTGTTCTTATTATTATCGGTTTTTTTGTTTTTAGTTCAGCGTCACTTGGCTTATTAGCAAGAGATGGTGCGCGATTCTCCTCAGTTGCATTTTCACAAGTGTTATTTGGTATAATAGGCGGAAGTATTGCATTATTTATTACGAGTACCATTCACTATCGTTTTTGGAGACAGTATGCATTTTATATCTGCCTCGTATCGATATTCATCACTTTTTTAGTCTTTATTCCTGGAATCTCACTCAATCACGGTGGCGCACATAGATGGATTGTTCTTGGTCCAATTTCATTTCAACCTGCTGAAATTTTGAAGATATCTTTTATTATCTATATGGCAACATGGCTCTCCGGCATGAAACACACACTCCATAATTTTAAAACAGGAACACTTCCATTTATAGGACTTGTTGCAGGTGTCGGCGTTCCACTTCTTATGCAACCAGATACCGATACGTACCTCATTATGGTTTCAGCATCAGTCGCAATGTTTATTACTGCTGGTGGGCGTATACGCGATGTGATACTCATGGCAATAACGGGTTTTGTACTTATGGTAATACTTGCGTTTACTCGACCATACATTATGGATAGAATACAAGTATTTTTACATCCTTCACTTGACCCACAGGGGTCAGGATATCAGATTACCCAATCCCTTATTGCTGTGGGCTCTGGAGGTATTGTCGGACGAGGATTTGGACAAAGTATACAAAAATTTGAATATCTCCCCGAACCTATCAGTGACTCAGTGTTTGCTGTATTCGCAGAAGAATTTGGATTTGTTGGCTCGGTTCTTCTTATTTTGCTCTTTACTGTCTTTGCACTTCGCGGATATCGTATCGCCACACATGCTCCAGATTTGTTTGGTATGTTACTTGTCGTTGGTATTATCACACTCATTATTGCACAAGTCATTCTTAATATAGCTGCGATGCTCGCTATCGTTCCGCTTTCAGGATTACCACTCCCATTCATTAGCAAAGGTGGCACTGCACTTCTGATGTTGCTTGCATCAATAGGCATTGTACTCAATGTGTCTAAATATCAAAAGAAAATAAGTATCTAGCATGATAGAATAAAACTACTTTGTTATGAGTAAAATTAAAATAGTTCTTGTAGGAGGTGGTACCGGTGGACATTTTTATCCACTCATTGCACTTGCTGATGCGTTACACACACATGAACAAAAGCCAGACCTTTATTATGCGGGTCCAAACAAATACGATGCTGATGCACTCACTGCATCAAATATTACATTCATAGCAATACCTGCTGGGAAAAAAAGAAAATATTGGTCTATCCTTAATTACATTGATGTAATTAAAACTATATTTGGAATATTTGTTGCTATCATAAAACTTTACATTGTGTATCCTGATGTCATTGTCAGTAAAGGAGGGTATACAAGTATTCCTGTAATTATCGGAGCTGTATTTCTTCGTATCCCCATTATTGTCCACGAATCTGACGCCAAGATGGGAACTGCAAATCGTTTCGCTTCAAGATTTGCACACAGTATCATTATCGCGTATGAAGAAGCAGGAGCTTCATTGCATCATCCTCGGATATATAATCTCGGCATTCCTATTCGTAAAGCACTTCTTGCACCTCCTGACCCTGATGCAATTCAATCGCTCAATATTGACCCACAAAGACCTCTC
>JAHFMK010000026.1 GCA_023264435.1 Candidatus Kaiserbacteria bacterium | reverse complement strand
TATTCGTATCACCAATTCACACTCAACTGGTGCAGGAACGAGTGGAGGTGGTGGTCCTACTCAAAACTCAAATGATGTCACTGCATATATTGTTAATCCAGCCAATATTTTGAATTCTGTTACTATTGCTCGAATTGGCACTGCTGGTGACACACATGTTTCATGGGAAATTGTTGAATTTATAGGAACATCAGGTTCTGATAATGAAATGATTGTTCGAAGCCAAACAAGTTTGACGTATGGTGCATCTGCACTTACGGCAACTGGTTCTATACCAAGCACTATTATCGATGATACTGATGTGGTTGTGTTTATTACTGGTCAAGGACATCCTGATATAGGAGCATCAAATTATAACTCGTCACAATCTACTTCTGCATGGTCTGCATCTACAAATGAACCCGTATTTACTCGTGGTGATTCTGCAGGTGGTGCAACGATTGTGAGCTATGCAGTTGTTGAATTTACGGGAATTAATTGGACAATTCAACGAAGTGAACATACCTACACTTCAGCAGGCACGACTGAGACTGAACCAATAACAGCAGTGAATAGTCTTTCACGAACATTTATACATACACAAAAACGTATTGCTACATCATTGAATGGAGTTGATGAATATGGACATGAAGTATGGCTTTCAAGTATTGGGCAAGTATCATATTTTTTGGAATCTGGTGCAACGAATCCTGCAGGACAGACATCTGTTGCATGGATTATTGAAAATACACAAACAACATCTGGTGCAATGGAGGTCACCTATTCGAATGGTAGTTCAAATGGTGGCACTGGGCCACTCACTATTAGTGTTGGTATTGGGAAAACATTGAGCGATATTACAAATGCTTCAATTTTCGTAAATTCTCGTGCAGCTGGCACGGGTACGAATTTTCCACGTCCAATAGTAGGTGCTACTATTGCATCAACTACGCACTATGAATTATGGAGAAGTAACACTGGTTCAAACCTTAGCTATAGAACACAAATTGTTGAATGGCCAACTGCAGGTCTTGCCATTAGACAAAATTATTATCGTTTTTATACTGATAATAATGCATTGAAACCAACTGACGCATGGCCGATTGGGGGTGTTGACCTCGGTGAAAATACGTCACTCACCATCACTGATCAACCTCTTGGTGAAGCAGAGCGAATTCGTATACGTATGTCTCTTCATGTTTTAAATTCAACATTCCCTGCGTCAACAAAGGCATTTACATTACAATATGGAGTCATGAATACCACATGTAGTGCCATTTCCAGTTCAAATTGGGTTACTCTCGGCAATAGTGCTTCAAGCACAGTCTGGCGTGGATATAATGCAACAGGTACCACTGATGGGACACTCCTTTCCGGAAATCCCCCCACAGCCGGAGATTTACTCCTTTCTGTTTCTGATATTGCGGGAACATTCGAAGAGTCAAATGATACGAGTCTTAATACATATGCTGTTCCCGTAAACAATGATATTGAATATGATTGGTTACTAGAACAAAATGGAGCAACAGCAAATACAGATTATTGTTTTCGTACGGTTGAATCGAATGGAACAGAACTTTCAGGATATAGTAATTATCCTCAAATTCGTACCGCAAATTTTTCACCACGTACACAAAATTGGCGATGGTATGATGATGAAATAAATGAAACTCCAACAACGACACTTGCTGCTGAAAATACTTCACCAGTTAATATTGCAAATGCACAAGCACTCAAACTTCGTGTAACGGTAAAGGAAATAAAAAATATTGCGCAAAATGACACGAGATTTAAATTACAATTCTCGGAATACGCAAATTTCTCACAGGTATTTGATGTGGTGGCAACCTCAACATGTACTGCGTCATCGACATGGTGTTATGCAAATGGTGGAGGTGTTGATAACGCAGTTATTTCAACCGCTACACTTTCTGATGCAGAAAGTTGTGTTGGAGGTGTGGGTAATGGGTGTGGTACCCATAATGAGTCACCATCTGCACTCATCGGATTTAGACATGGTGCACAAAAAGCAACTGAATATGAATTTACCATTCAATCAGCAGGACCGAGAGTTAATCGTGTCTATTATTTTAGATTATTTGATATGGTGCAAGGTCTTCCTGTCGCAACCAACGTTTCAAAGTCATCGCCCTCACTTGTCACTGCTGGAGCAAGTTTAACTTTTTCTATGCAAGGTATTGCATCTTCGACTGTTGTTGAAGGAGTAACAACTGATTTTGCTACAACACCAACGACGGTGCCATTTGGCACCGTACCACCGAATACTGTTCTCGAAGGAGCCCATCGTTTTATTGTTGATACAAACGGTACGCAGGGATATCAATTATTCATGAGTATGTCCAGTGATTTATTGAGTTCATCAGGCGCAACTATCAAACAAATTACTGGTACAAATGCAGTTCCTACTTCGTGGGCAACAGGATGTGATGTATCTGCAACAAGTTGTTTTGGGTACCATACGAGTGATGATACACTATATGGTGGTTCTACACGTTTTTCAGCGATTGATACCTATGCACGACTCAGTACTACGACACTTGATGAAGTGGGATACAGCTCCCAGCCTATAACAGGTGACACAATTGATGTGGTATTTCGTTTGTTTGTACGTCAATTACAAGACGCCGGTCAATATTCAGCACGTATTCAATATGTATCAGTACCTATTTTTTAATCGAATATTACACTATTTGTTTTTTTCTGTGTGTGGATTTTTGTTTTTTACGATGCCTGTACACGCATCTGTTTCATATACGGTATCACCACTTGTTATTGATATTGATTCAGAAGCACGAGACATCGTCACAAAAACTATCACTATTTCTAATACTGGTACCCAACAAGTAACTATTTACCCAACGGTCAATAATATCTCTTTATCAGAAGGTGGTGGTATCGAAACATTTCTTGCACCAGTTGAAAGTGACAGAACACAATCACTTGCATCATGGATTGAAATAAATCGACTAGGAATTGACCTACAACCAGGTGCAACACGAACAGTGCCATTCACCATTCGTGTAAATCCATCTCCGGTACCTGGCACCTATCATGTACTTTTAGGTTTCGGAAGTGGTGGAAATCGTGATGAAGCTGAAACGCATGTTAAAAATGGTCAAGCACCAGGTACTATTGTCTCAGTGACTATAGCCGACAAAAAAATATCAACGTTGAAACTTTCAAATTTCTTTGTGGATACTTTTGTAACACGCAAAGATAACCACTCAGCAACATTTACGTTCAACAATCCTGGTGATGAAGCACTCGTACCAACCGGCGAAATTATTTTTTACAATACCACAGGTAAAGAAATTGGCTCTGTACCAGTAAATGATCAAAATGAAATGATTGCACCAGGTGCTGAGCGTGTATTCACAGCAATGGTTCCCACAGATGGTTTATTTGGAAAATATAAAGCATATTTACGTGTGGAATATGGAACGACCACACAACGTGCATCGTTACAGGATACAAGTTTCTATTATGTCATTCCAATTAAAATGATAGTTGGTATTATTATATTTTTAATTGTACTTGTTACTGTCATAGCATGGTATGTACACAGGCGATATTTTGATATTCAAGTTACCGAAGATGCTGAGCATTTATTACTTCATGTCAAAGAGGGAACTAGTGATGAAATGCATCATGATATAAATCTTAAAAAAATTCATGACTAAAATTCGTATATATATTTTTTTGGTGATACAGTTTGTCGTGCTAGCACATGCACATGTTACTTTTGCCCAAGAAAGTCAAATTTTGAGTGTTACTCCTCCACTCTTTCAACTTTCAGTATTACCAGGTGATGTGTGGCAGAGTAGTGTTAAAGTTGTAAATGGTAACTCATATCCACTGACTGTGTATGCTGAGGTTGTTAATTTTGAGGCAAGTGGTGAATCAGGACAAGGAAAATTTATTCCTATAATACATGATGCAGATACGCAAGATAAAGCCACCTTGGCTGAATGGATTCATATTCCAGAAGGACCATATGTTATATCGCCAGAACAAACTGCTGATGTCTCATTTTTTGTAGATGTCCCTAAGAACGCTTCACCAGGGGGTCACTATGCCGCTATAATTATTTCAACGCAACCTTCCAAAAATGAAGGTGATAAAATTGCAGTGGAGGCATCACAAGCGGTGACTTCACTTTTCTTTGTTCGTATTGAAGGTGACGTGATCGAAGATGGTATTATTCGCGAATTTCGAGCACAGGACAGTTTGCTTGCACAACCAAATACTGAATTTTCATTACGATTTGAAAATAAAGGAAATGTACATCTTCAACCTCGTGGTGATATTGTTATTACAAATATGTGGGGAACTCAACGAGGAAAAATCCCTGTTAATTACCAGACTCATTTTGGTAACGTGCTCCCTAAAAGTATTCGTGATTTTAAATTTGCGTGGAATAGTGATTTTAGTATTGCTGACATTGGACGGTACAAAGCTGTTGCAACTCTCTCCTATGGAAGCAACGATAGTAAGAATGTGACCAGTGTGACATATTTTTGGGTCATTCCTGTAAAGGCAACACTAATTGTGCTTACAATACTTATTGCTTTCATTTTGAGTATCGTTTGGATGGTAAAAGCATATGTTCGAAAAATGCTCTCATTGGCAGGAGTTACTGTTAAGGATACAGCCTCAATTCACCACGCACGTCAACCAATCATTACAGAAAAAAACAAGTCTATTAAATACCGCAATATATCTGCTCCAATAAAAAATGGTGTTCTTGATTTACGAAAACAACTTGGATTAATGGAGGAAACTGCTGATATATTTTTGACTGTATGGCGATTTATTGTGATATACAAAAAGTTTTTTATTGCTCTCTGTATATTGATTATAATATTTATTACATCAGTGTTATATATTGGAAAGGCGACAGAGAAACATGATAGATACAACGTTACCATTGAGCAAAATTAACTAATTTCTTATGTACATATAAACTCATATCTACCTATGCTATACTCAATGTATTATGAGACTGTATACATATTTAATTTATTATGGAAAATAAAAATATTGTCATAGCAGGAATTATACTCGTGGTTATTATTATTGGTATGTTTGTGTTCACATATCTTAAAAAATCTGAAATGAATCAAGTGGAAAATACACCAATCACAAAAACTGATACGAATGTACCGTACGGAGATATTACTCGTATTGATGCAAAACATTTCTTTCAAAATGGGACGCATACCATCGTCGGTGAAATGCTTATGCCAACGCCATGCGACTTATTGAATTGGAGCACTCGCATTATTGATGGTAAACCTCAGCTCGCGATTGTCGATTTTACTGTTGTCAATCACACCGATACGTGTGCTCAGGTCGTGACCACACAACGTTTCAAGGTGTCATTTAACGCCGATGAACATGCTGATATTCAGGCAACACTTGAACAAAGAAAAATTGATGTGAATCTTATTCCTGCAAAGAATGGCGAGACGCCAGATGATTATGAATTATTTTTAAAAGGGTAGTGCATGCATACCAAACACACTATGGCATATATTCCTGTGCAGTTAGTTAGACAGTATTGGAAGAGTATATGCTTTTTTCTAGTAGTCTTATGTATTCTCGGATATATTACGTATGCATTTACCGCTCCTCGGGGAAATTTAGGTGATGTGCATAATGACCTTAAGGCAATTAAAGCCCCAGAGGGATTTTCGTATATTGATCTTGACGGTATACCTGTCGATATTAAAAACTTTAAGGCAAAACCACTTATTATCAATTCATGGGCAACATGGTCTCCATTTTCTCTGACTGAATTAATTCAATTAAAACACATACAAGACACGTATGGAGACCGAGTTTCAATACTTGCGATTAATAGAATGGAAAACGTGGGCGTCATTAAATCATATCTTTCAACTAATAATATTACAGATAGCGTCAAAATTATTGTTGACCCAACGGATCATTTTTATAAAGCTATTGGTGGATATGCAATGCCAGAAACAGTTTTCTATAATGCAGATGGAAAATTAGTACATCAGGCAAGGGGGGAGCTCACCGCAGAAGCATTACAGCAAATTACTGAATCCATTATTTCTCAATAAATAATAATGTAAGATAAATAAGTAAATACTTGCATTTTAATTATTTCATGCTATAATCTTTTCAGATTCCGTACTTAGAGATTTAGTGCAACCATCGACTTTATATCGAGCTATACGCCAGTCACGTATAGTCAATGTTGCAATTTAATTTCTATGTTTCGAGCAATTGGGGGAGTTATCATGTTGTGGTACCTCTCCTCACTTTTTGCCCAAAGTTTTTCATCGGCAGACAGAGCATTCTCAGCTTCATTTAATGCACTTGAAGCAACTGCTGTCGCATCAATGAAACACATTGAGGCACAATAATTTCAAGGTCAAGCAAAATGCTTGACCTTTGTTGTTTTTAGATATCTCATATACAATATAAACATATGATTCCAGACCGTGAAAAAATTATAAGTGAAATTTTTTTCTTCGTTATACTCCTTACCTCAGCGTATCTTGTGTGGGGACTCGTTGTTCCATTTTTAAGTGCAATTGCTTTTTCTGCAATTGTGGTAACCATATCCTATCCGTATCATTTGAAATTACGGAATAGATATAGCAAAGCTAAGTCTGGTCTTATTGCCCTGATATCGGTTATATCTGTCTTATTTGTTGTCATTCTTCCTATTGCAATTCTTTCTTATTTTATTCTGGGTGAAGCAATGTCTATATATGCATTATTTAATTCGCCTACCACTCCCGAATTTGTGATGACTATTCAAAACGTTGAGACATTTGTACAGGGTTTCATCCCTGGATTTACTATCGATATTCCGATTGTGATACAGCAGACTGCACAATTCTTTGTTGAACACATGCTTGCAATATTTGCTGGTACCGCATCAACTTTACTTCAATTTTTTATTTCATTAATAGCAATGTATTACTTTTTTAAGGATGGATATTATTTCACACAATACCTCATTCGTTTGAGTCCTCTTCGTGACGATGAAGATGCACAAATATT
>JAHFMK010000025.1:4921-7048 GCA_023264435.1 Candidatus Kaiserbacteria bacterium | reverse complement strand
TGTCATACAATAAATACACAGTATCACAGCCATGTCAACGTGAGTAGTGGGTTGCACCCATCTCGCGTTTAATCGTCATAATTTTGTAATCGGTATCTTCATGGTAGAAACTCATTGTTAGGCGTGAATATGGCAAGGTCAATGCCGAGTGCATCGAGCATCTTTTTGGTCATCTGTCATACTCTCTACGACTACAACCTGATGGCTTTATCTCTCGTATCTTGAAGTATAAAGAAATCCGTAAACGGAAAAAAGCTAGCTTTTACACTAGCTTCTCCGTTTAATTTAATCCTTGGTCTAACTGACATCTTTTCTGGCTCCGGCGGCAGGATTCGAACCTGCGACCAATCGCTTAACAGGCGACTGCTCTACCGCTGAGCTACACCGGAATGAGGAGGATAATGGAAGTTTATTTACATTATTTCTCCGAATGGACGATGGACGTTTCTCCGTACACCGAAAGCCTTGATAATATATGTTTATATATATGAAGGATTTTACTCATATTAAAATATGAGTATGAGCATTGTACCGAAAAATCAGTATTTCGCAATGGTATACTGTGTGCGTGAGGCAGGCATTTGCACTTTTGGGTTTTATGACGCTCATGGTTACGGTGGGTGCATTTATTGCATTCTCTCGCTCGCCCAAAAATTTGACGATGAGTGATGTCTCGCATAATTATCAAGCATCAGAATATTCTATGAAATTTACCCTTATATCACCTGCATTTATCGAAGGTGGATTGATACCGTCACGCTATACGTGCGATGGTGAAAATATTAGTGTTCCACTCCATATCGAGGGTGTTCCTGAAGGCACAAAAGCACTTGTGCTCGTGATGGATGACCCCGATATTCCTGACAGTGTGAAGCAATCGCTTGGTGTTGAAACTGTTGATCATTATGTGGTGTATAATATTCCACCAGAGACCGTTGATATTGATGAGGGAAAAGTTGTGGGAGTGAGAGGAAAAAATGTACGTGGTGATGTTACGTACACTGGCCCTTGTCCACCCGACAAAGAGCATCGATATTTTTTTCGTCTCTATGCAGTGAATGATATGCTTTCGTTTGAAACAACACCAACACTTCACGAAGTAGAAGAGGTGGCAAAAAGAACAATGGTGGGCGTGGCGATTCTGATGGGTCGTTACGAACGTATAAAAAATTAATATATAGTAAGAAGCGTAGAATACATGATTACACTTTATTTAAAAACAGGATGTGGGTATTGTGCACGGGTGCTTGCGGTTGTTGATGCGTATCAAATACCATTTATAGAGAAAAATATATCTTCAAGTGCAGTGTGTGATGAGCTTGAAGCAATTGGAGGTAAGGTACAAACACCTTTTATGATAGATGGTGATGTACAGATGTATGAAGCACATAACATTGTTGCATATTTGGAGGAAAAGTTTGGTGCGAAACAAAGCGATGTACACACAAAACCAAAGGTCCACTTTGCAGATGGAAACGAAGTGTGTCCTACATAAGTTATACTGTATGTATATTCGCGTGCATGTAGTACCAAGTGCTCGAAGAGAGCAGATTATTAAAAAACATGCAACGGAATATCATATTGCCGTACGTGAGCCAGCAGAGCGAAATTGTGCAAATAAACGAATACGCGAGATTTTGAGTCGCGAATTTGAAATACCAACACCGCAGGTGCGACTACTGACTGGACATCGTTCTTCGGTTAAAATGTACAGTATTGATGTGTAGTTTATACGTGTAATCAAACAATATGATGTTTCCACACATACAGACAAAAGGCACAAATTTTGAAGTCACACAAAAGCATGAATTGTTACTCGAACAGAAATTTTCACCACTTGGAAAGTTTTTGGAAGGGAAGACTGATGTACGATGTGAAGTTGAGTTTGAAAAAATAGGTGTTCACCAGTCAGGAAAGATTTTTCGCATTGAGGCAAATCTTTATGTGGAAGGAACACTTTTTCGAGCAGAAGCAACCGAAGTACAAATGGAGCAGTCTATTGATATTGTACGTGATGAATTAAAACGAGAGCTTCAACATGCAAATGAAAAAAGGAAGAGTCGTGCAAAACGTGGTGCACAACTTTTGAAACGTATGTTGCGATTTGGGAAGTAAAGCGATGGAGAG
>JAHFMK010000025.1:0-4911 GCA_023264435.1 Candidatus Kaiserbacteria bacterium | reverse complement strand
TGGTGATGAAAAACCCCGCACCGTAGGTGCGGGGTTTTTCACATATACCCAGAATTATCCTCGTAAAAAATCCTCATACGACATCTCTTTTTTTCCTTCAGGGATGACACGAGTGAGTACGAGTATACCGTTTTTATATTCTGCGTCTACAATTTTTACTCGTATTACATGCTCATTCTTTGTGGTAAAAAAATATGTTCCTGGCCATCCATCAAATGCACGAATTTTTAAGAAATTGTGATATGCATCATCTTCAAGATTAATGAGACCCATATCCTTGGTAATTTTTTTTGAAAATGTTGCCTGTGCGTGATTTTGTTCTTGGGGAATGCACGTTCCCGCAATCCACGCGGGGAGGACTTTTACAAGCATCTCACCACCTTTTTTTGCAAGAAGTTCATCAAGCTCTCGTCCTCGTATTGGCCACGATTCTGTAGGTATCTCAATACTCTCCTGTGCAAGAATTGGTCCATCATCAATACGTGGTGTGAGGAGCATAATAGATACACCTATTGGACGTATATCTTCGAGAATTGCGGTACGTATAGGACTTGCACCTCTGAGTTGTGGGAGGAGGGAGGGGTGTACATTGAGAGTTTTAAATTTCGGGATAACAAGCATTGCTTCGGGAATTATTTTTCCGTATGCAGTGACGATAAAAAGTTCACAATGGTGTTGTTCGAGTATTGAAAACGATTCTGGTGTATTCAGTTTTTCTGGTTTGTAGATGGAAATATTTCGTGTTTCACCCCAGCGTGCGACTGGTGATGGAGTTCGTATCATTTTTCGCCCTTGCGGTGCATCAGGGTTGGTGATGAGGAGTGTGGGTATAATGCCATGAGCTTCAAGTACATCAAGTACCCATACCGCGATGTCAGGGGTACCAAAAAATGCGATGCGTGGAAATGTACCCATAGTTATTCAACTGCTTCGCGAAGTTTTTCTGTGTGGGCATCATCTTTGTGCCACACTTGTTCAGCTCTATCGACAAAAAGTATGCCATCGAGGTGGTCAATCTCATGTTGAAATATTTGTGCCAAAATACCACCAGCACCTCGTTCGTAGAGTATGCCATGTTCATTATACGCACGGATGGTCGCATTTACAGAACGTTTTACTGCTCCATATTGTTCGCCCACCGAGAGACATCCTTCACCAACTATATTTTTCTTCTTTGAGAGTTTGAGAATAACGGGATTAATAGCGACAAGGTCAGGAATAGGGTTTTTGCTTCCGCGCTCAACATTAGTGTCATGCACCATAAAAATACGAAGTGGAATGCCAATTTGTGGAGCAGCAATTGCAACCCCACTAAATCCTTCGACTGCATACGATTCGAGTGCAGACCGCATGTCTTTGAGGATTTTTTGTATTGGTGGTGTGGTAATGTCTGCAAGCGAAACTTCTTCTGCAATCTGATGAAGCACAGGATGATTTTGTGTTACTAATTTTGCCATATATGGTCGTACTATATCGTAAAAAGTGAATGAATGGAATATGTATCTATCAGACAATGCGGTCAGGGTTTATAACCACCCGCACCGATGGATGTATATTTTTTATCCGTGCACTGATTTCTGGATGTGGCCACTCAGCACTCGGTACACGAATGAGTGCGTAGAATATTGGTGCGGTACTTGGTGCGGTCGGGTTTGGATAGATAGTGATACCAAACGATGCGAAGGAACGTGATATTTCTTCCTCAATTTTTTTGACGTGTTCAAGTGTACCTTGCCATGTAAAGTGAATAAACGTTGCATAGGGTGGATAGTTGAATGCTTTACGAAGCTCAAGCTCTTCGCTATAAAATTGCTCAACACTTCCTGCTTTTGCATGAGTGAGTACACTACTCTCTGGTGTACGTGTTTGGACGAGTACGGTATCACGAGTGCGTTCGCGAAGGGTGAGAAGGAGTGCAAGATTCTCTTCTTCAATTCTCCATGTGGGTGTGGCAAGAAGTGCGTCCATATTGACCACCACAGAAAGTGATACCGGTTTGGTGAGGTAGGGAATTGCCATATGTGTCCCCAAAAGTATTGCACCACGTGTTGTATAGAATGTGTCACGAAGGAAGAGTGCTTTTTTATATGTTCGAGCGGAAAGGTGATCAAATAAAATAATGGGAACATCAGGAAATAGTTTGTGTAGTTCGTCATAGACTTGCTGGATACCAATACCACGTTCTCGAAGACGCCACGAACCACATGCGGGACAGGTTTCTGCAGCACGTATTTTTTCACCCGACACAGAACAGACAAACCAACGCTCTTCAACTCCATCGCGTACAGTACGAATAAGTGAGTATGGTGCACCACTTTCAGATGAGCGAAAAATATATGTACAGTCCATGCAACTCACCAACGGTGCAAGTCCACGACGTGCAGCAAATAAAAATACGTTCTCTTTTTTCTTTCGAGTATTTTTAATGTGAGTCATCACCTCTGGTGAAATAAGAGAAAAATTCGTGGTATCGGTGATATCTTTCACCATATTAATGATTTCAAGTTTTCCCGGAAGTTCCATACGTTTAGGAGTTTCACCGTAGGTATAATAACTCTCATCACGTCTCAATTTTTCTTCTTCGGTACGAGGGAGAATATCAGCAAAAATAATCTTCCGTCCTGCATGTTGCGAATGTATCCGAAGCACGTCCCTGTAATCAAGGTAAGGTCTATTGAATTCCTTATAATATGTTGAACGAGCATGTTCCATGATAACGAGTGTAATATCATGACGTTCAATTATGGCGTGGGATGTGGTGGCAATAATAAGTTTTGTTTTACTGAAATCATCAAGCTTAAGGTATGCCTTTTTGAGCTCTGATGTAGTCATGGTGGAGGTGAGCGTGATAATTCTGTCAGCTATTCCAGCACCTAATTCTATTTCAATTTCAGATGCGTCAATTGATGAAGGTACCACTATAAGTATGGACCCACTATGTGCAAATGTCTCACGTACCAATGAGCGATATGAAAGATAGCGGTCTTTTTTTGAGGCATGTAAAATTTGTGGTGTGTGTATTGCAGTCTCTCTAATATGATGTGTGTGAGGAAGGGGGATATCGCCACTTCGTATTTCGGGCGGAAGAAGGTTGTAGAGTATGGTGCCCAACGGTGTCGCATAATACGCACTCAGTGCTTGTGCTGTTTTGATATATGCGTCACCTATGATTGGTGCATCAATTTGTGGTGGAAGTTTTTTGAGCGAAAAAGTCGCTGCACGAAGTGCTGTCTTTGCAGTACTCACTGCTTCTGACTTGGTGACTAATCCAAAGATGGATGCATTACGAACAGGAATGGTAAGGATGGTACCTACAGGGTATGCAGTACTTGAAAAATAAGAAAGCGTGTCAATGGTGATGCCTCGTTTGAGTGGTGAAACCGAAATGACAAACATGGCACATATTCTACCAAATACTTACTCAATACCCAAAAGACAGTTTAGTATTCATGGAGATAACCGACATCAGCACCAAGTGTTGAGAGACGTTCAACCAGATTTTCATAACCACGGTTAATACTATATATATTACGAAGTACAGAGTGTCCTTTTGCTCCAAGCATTGCGATAAGGAGTATGGTAGCTGGACGAAGTGCAGGAGGACACACAAGCTCATTAGGACGTAGTTTTGTTGGCCCAGTGATGTAAATGCGGTGTGGATCGGCAAGGACCGTGTCTGCCCCGAGTTTGTCGAGTTCAGTAAAATAGAGAGCACGTTTTTCATAGACCCAGTCATGAATGAGTGTTTGCCCTTCAGCTTGTGTCGCAATTACGGCGAAGAAGGGAAGGTTGTCTATATTGAGACCAGGATAGACCGAGGGGTGAATTTTTTCATGGAGTGCACATAGTTTTGAAGGTTTCGTCTTGATATCGACAAGTTTTGTTATTCCGTTCTCTGAAAGATATGGTTTTGTTTTTGTATACAAAAACCCCATTTTTTCAAGTTTCAAAAGTTCAAGCTCGAGAAATTCAATAGGGCAACGAGTAATAGTAATTGCTGAATGAGTCACAATTGCAGTCGCAATAAAAAACATTGAATCTGTTGGGTCTTCTGAAAGCGTATACGTAATATCTTGATGAAGTGTGGAAACTCCTGTGATGGTGAGGGTCGTGGTACCGATGCCTTCTATACGAACACCACAAATGGTAAGAAATGCACAGAGTTCTTGTACTTGATAATTTGCTGATGCGTATTTGATTACCGTGGTGCCCTCATAAAGTGCTGCTGTCATGAGTACATTTTCAGTAACGGTATCACCAGACTCGTATAAAATAATTTCTTGCGGAGATTTAGGAACGGTCGTGATTTTGAATTCGGTGTCAGTAGTTTGAATATCAACTCCAAAATGTTCAAGTGCATAAAAGTGTGGACGGACTGTACGACTACCAAGTTTGCATCCGCCTGACTGAGGAAGGGAAAAAGAATGAAGGCGATGCATAAGCGGTCCAATAAACATGACAATGCTTCGTGTTTTGCGTGCAGCGTCAACATTTATTTTTTTGAGATTGAATGTCTTTGGTGGCGTTAACACAACATCATTTCCGATCCATTCCACACGCATACCAATACTTTGCAATACTTCAATGATGCGATGTACTTCTTCAATGCGAGGTACTTTACGAAGTGTCGTCTTTCCTGAATTAAGCAGTGAAGCACATAAAAGTCCCACGGCACCATTTTTTGAGGTGCTGGTGACAATGGTGCCGTGAAGTTTTTTTCCACCATTTATTTGAAGATTGACGGTGCCATGTGAGACACTGACAAGATTTTTTTTAAGTGCAATACTTAATTTGTTGAGCATGTCGGTACTTACATTTTGTTTTCCACGCTCTATACGTGCAATCGCACTTTGCGTCGTGTGTAGTATCTTTGCTAAATCACTTTGGGTCATGCCCTGTGTCTCACGGAGG
>JAHFMK010000024.1 GCA_023264435.1 Candidatus Kaiserbacteria bacterium | reverse complement strand
GTGATATTAAAAAAAATGAAGAGATAACATTTGACTATGGAACGGTATTATTTGGGAATAAAAAAAATCCAACCTATAAAATACATTGCTATTGCAATACAAAAAATTGTCGAAATTATATAACTGACCATGACTGGAAAATGCCTGAATTTCAAAAAAAATATAAAAACAAACTACCATTTTATATTGTAAATGAGATTAAAAAGCTAAAAAACTCAATTTAAAACTCATACATCAGATGAGTGGATAAATCATTTATTTTATGTTCTAAAGGAGTATACTTTAAAAAGGCTGTACTATGTTATCTAAATCTGGAATTTTTAGTTATTTTTTTGTTGGACTCATCATTTTAACAGTGAGTGTTCGTTTCTATGAATATTTTATAGAAAAAAATATTGTTTTAAGTGCATATACAAGTTGTGATCCCATAAGGGAAAAATGTTTTATTGCAAGTAAAGAAGATGCATATTACGATTTTCAAACAGAACCATACAAAAAAATAGAAGTGACTGATAGATTTGCTCCAATTTGCCTCGAAGAACACACTTGTGAAAATTTTTCATGTGACAATATTGAGTCTTGCAACATCATGTATTGCTCTGAAGATACTCTTGAAAAAGGGGAGTCTTGTGTTAATGATTTTGTGAGTGGCACGAGTGAAAGTACGGGAATGGTTCATGACCAATGAAATAACTGAATAATTTTATGTTAACAAACTTTATTAGTGTTCACTATTGCTACGAATATTTAATTAATCAAATACCTGTTGAATTACTAATCTATGCACATATTCCAACATCATTATCAGCACTATTGTTCGGTGGATATATATTTTATAAGGTTAAAGATAGGGCAAGTGCAATACTTTTTGCTACCTGTCTAATGTTTGCGTTTTGGTGCCTTTTTAGTATTGCCACATGGTTTGCTTTTCTTGGTCCAAATAGCACAATGTTTACTTGGTCACTTATTGATCTAACAAGTATACTTATTTTCTTTTTTAGTTATTATTTTCTTTATTCGTTCCTTACAAGTAAAGATTTACCTTTATGGCAAAAATTAACCTCGTTTATAATTATTTTACCAATTATATTTTATACTTTTACTGGAATTCATCTTCCTATGTATGACGCAAATTCATGTGAAGCAATAGAAAATGATTTTGTAACAAAATATTTATATTTTGCTGAAGGAATTTTTATTCTTTCTTCAATTATTTTTGTAATTAAAAACTACAGAACTGCTGTGATAAGAAACGATCAAAATCGCATTATTCTTACAGGTATCGGTGTATTAACTTTTTTAATTTTTCTTTTTTCAGCAACTTTTATTGTAAGTTTGCTGGCAGAAAGTAGCGTATCTCAGTATGCATACAATTACGAAATTTATGGTTTGTTTGGAATGCCAATATTGCTTATCTTTTTAGGATATCTTATTGTGCGTTATAAAGCATTTGATTTGAAAATTTTTGGGGCACAAGCATTGATTATAGGATTGACTGTGCTCATTGCTTCAGAGTTTGCATTTGTTACTACTCTTTCAGGAAAAATTCTGGTAGGAATCACACTCCTTATAATGAGTGTTGTAGGTACCATACTTATTAAAAGTGTGAAAAAAGAAATAAAACTTCGCGAACAAGTGGAGGAACTGGTTGTTGATTTGGGCAAGGCAAATGAGCGCTTAAAAATTTTGGATGTAATGAAATCAGAATTTGTGTCTATTGCGTCACACCAGCTCCGAAGCCCGCTTACTTCTATCCGTGGATATGCATCAATGCTTGTAGAAGGTACGTATGGAAAGCTTCCAGAAAAAGCAGTTGACGTACTCAAAAATATCTCTGAGTCTGCTCGCTTTATGGCACAGTCAGTAGAAGACTATCTTAACGTATCGCGCATTGAAGCTGGCAATATGAAGTACGAGCTCAGTGACTTTAGTTTGAAAGAGCAAGCAGAAAAAATTGTGGATGAGATGCGACAAGTAGTGATGAAAGCGGGGTTGGTATTACTCTTTCGGTCTGAAAATACGGGAAGTATGATAGTGCACGCAGACATTGGTAAAACACGTCAGGTAATCAGCAATATTATTGATAATGCTATGAAATATACGCCACATGGCACCATCACTGTTATTGCACATGATGATATAAAGCAGAAGAAAGCTATAATTACTATCCACGATACAGGGATTGGTATGGACGAAGATACTCGAAATGGTGTATTTAACAAATTTGTCCGTGCAAAAAATGCGAATAGTGTGAATACTTCAGGAACCGGACTCGGACTCTATGTCGCAAAGATTATGCTAGAGAAAATGGGTGCTACGGTTTGGGCTGAATCAGAGGGGCAGGGCAAGGGCTCCGTATTTCATATTGAGTTTCCGTTGGTATAGGGTGAGGCATTGCTTGAGAAACTCTATACAAATTTACAACACCTTTATCATATTCTTGTAATCTGATACTATTTTGTCATGGAAACAAAAAAACGACTTTTGACAGGAATGCAGTCAACAGGGGATTTACATATTGGGAATTATTTTGGTGCATTAAAACCATTTGTTGATACCTATAAAGCGTACGACAGTATTATCATGGTTGCAGACCTTCATGCACTCACAAGTATTCGTGATGCGAGTATCATGCGACAAAACATACTCAATGTCGTGCGTGATTATGTGGCAGTAGGCGTTGACCCAAAACAGGCAATACTTTTTAAGCAATCAGATGTGCCTGCACACACAGAGCTTGCATGGATTTTTGAATGTTTGGTAAGCGTACCATTTCTCATGCAGGCACATGCCTATAAGGATAAGGTCGCAAAAGGAATTGATGCTAGTGCAGGGTTATTCAACTATCCAATGCTCATGGCATCAGATATTTTACTCTATGATGCAGAAGTGGTGCCGGTGGGTGAGGACCAACGGCAACACATCGAATACGCACGTGAAGCGGGAGGGAAGTTTAATCGTGCATTTGGTGATACATTTGTTGAACCACAGGAAATGATTATCAAAGGAGTGGGCATAGTAGCAGGGACCGACGGGCAAAAGATGAGCAAGAGCTACAAAAACACTATCCCACTATTTGGAACAAAAGATGAAGTTGCACGTGCGGTCATGAGCATTGTCACTGATTCATCAGGAGAGCGTCCACAAAATGTATACGCAATCCATCAGCTTTTCAAAAACAAAGCAGAGCTTGAAATCGTATATGAAGAACATAAAGGTAAGTACAAAAATTTAAAAGATGCATTGATTGAAGATATTGAAAATGTCATTGCACCAATGCGAGAAAAGCGAGAGAGTATTACTGATGCAGATATAAAAGATATTTTAAAAGATGGAGCAGAAAAAGCGAATGAGCGAGCAGTACGAAAAATGGAGGTAGTACGAAAAAAAATTGGTGTTACATTATAAAACTTGACTGATATGTGAGAAATCGGTATTCTGTAATTACCGTAGACGCAGTTGACACCTGCTGAGGACTGGCTCACGCCACGGAAACGCCCCGACAGTGCGTATTTTGAGGGCTTTGGGAGGGTGAATGCATGGGACGCCGAAGGCGTCCCATGCATTCACCCAAACAGGGAAGTAGGGTGGCACCGCGGAGTTCTCCATGGCCGACTTACGATGTCGGCCATAAGGAAACCGCCCCTACAAATATATTATTCATTTAGTATGTTTGTAGGGGCGGTTTTTTGTCTCTACAACAAAAATATTATGGAAAGAACACTCATCAACACACTTAAAAATAATCTTGAAACAACCGTACTCATACAGGGTTCGGTGCATGTTGCACGTAATCAAGGGAAGGTCGCCTTCTTTGATTTTCGTGACCGCACAGGCCTTGTGCAAGGAGTTATTTTTGGAAAACCAGAACTGCTTGAAGCAACAAAATCTCTTCGACCTGAATCAATTGTTTCTGTCACTGGTATTGTGCATGCACGACCAGAAAAAATGATTAATGCAAATGTACAAAACGGAGACCTTGAACTTGAAATTACTGCTGTTGAAATACTCTCACTCGCTGAGGGGCTTCCGTTTGACATGAATACCGAACTCAACCTCGACACACTTCTCGACAATAGACCACTCACACTACGCCGAGCACATCAACGAGCAATTTTCAAAATTCAACACACTATTATCACATCATTTCGAAACTTCCTCACGGGTGAAGGGTTCACTGAATTTCAGGCACCAAAACTAGTAGGAGGTGACGCAGAGGGTGGTGCAGAGGTTTTTGCCGTCGATTATTTTAATGGTGAAAAAGCGTATCTTGCGACAAGCCCACAGCTTTACAAGCAAATCATGGTTGGCGTTTTTGAACGAGTATTTTCAACTGGTCCTACCTTCCGTGCAGAGAAAAGTGCAACCACACGACATCTTAGTGAGATTGCGATGCTTGATTTTGAAATGGGATTTATTAAAGATCATACCGATGTAATACGTATGACGATACGTATCATGCAAACAATGACAGAAGCGGTAGCTACACTATGTGCAGACGAACTTGCACTTCTCAACATGCCTGTGCCAAAAGCACCTGAAGTATTTCCCGTCATGACTCTGAGAGAAGCGCAAGCACTTATTTTGAAAGAAACAGGAGTTGACAAGTCGAAGGAACCAGACCTTGAACCCGAAGATGAACGCTTCCTCTGCGAATATGCACATAACCATCTCGACTCAGACTTTATTTTCGTAACTCATTTCCCCACAAAGAAACGTCCATTCTATACACATGTAGACCCTGAGCAACCTGAATATACCCGAAGTTTTGACTTACTCTTCCGTGGGCTTGAAATGTGTTCTGGTGGACAACGTGTGCACACATACCAGACGCTCATTGAGCGTATTGCGGAAAAAGGACTCGACCCAGAAAAGTTTGCATTTTATTTGCAAGCATTCAAATATGGCATTCCACCACACGGCGGTATTGGACTTGGTCTTGAACGTCTGACTGCAAAATTCTGTGGTGTACAAAATGTGAAGGAAGCAACACTGTTTCCGCGAGACATTCATCGCATTGATACATTATTCTCTAAATCAACACTCAATGAAAATCAAAGTAACTAAAAAAGATATTTCTTCAGTCCCACATGCATACGTTCGTCTTGCATTGATAGAAAAGGGAACTGAACATTTTGTAAAAGAAGGGGAGGTACAAACACTCAATATTGTCGCGGGAAAATTTGAAAAAATTACTCCCCGTACTCTTCGTACTCTTGTGCGAGGTATTGTGCAATCTGCAAAAAAGCACAAAATTGAAAAAGTAGTATGGGAGCTTTCACCAGAGACATTTCCTCAAACCTCATCATACGGAGACACATGGTTTTGGAGCACTATTGCAGAAAATCTTATTCTTGCGAATTATGAGCACACACAGTACAAGAGCAAAAAATCAAAATACGAATTTGTTGAAATTTTGATAATTACTCCACACGAAAAAGGTGCAATGGAGGGTATTGCTCGTGGTACCATCGTGAGTGAGTCCGCCAATATCTGTCGAAACATAGCCAATACGACTGGCGGGGAAATGACCCCACAGATGCTCGCAAACATGGCAAAAAAATATTGTACATCGGCACACACAAAAGTTACGATACTTGATGAAAAAATGATGACAAAACTTGGCATGGGTGGTGTACTCGGTGTAGGACAAGGCTCAAAGTACAAACCACGATTTATTATTGTGGAATATAATGGACTAAAAAATACCATCAAAAATAAGAAGAACACTGTTACTGGACCAATTGTATTTGTAGGAAAAGGAATTACCTTTGACACGGGAGGTCTTCAAATAAAACCTGGAATGGCAATGTATGATATGCACATGGACATGTCTGGTGGCGCAGCGGTTATTGCTTCCATACATGCCATCGCAAAACTCGGACTCAAAAAACATGTCATTGGACTTATTCCCGCAGCAGAGAATGCAGTCTCGGATGAAGCAATTCGTCCAGGTGATGTACTCACCATGATGTCGGGTAAGACTGTTGAGGTGCTTCACACTGATGCTGAAGGAAGAATTGTACTTGCTGATGCACTTCACTACGCTCAAAGATACAATCCTTCACTTGTAGTCGATGTCGCTACGCTCACGGGTGCAGCAGGAGTAGCAGTGGGGCAACATGCACATGTGATTATCACAAAAGACCGCATGCTTGAAGACCGTTTTAGAGAACTCGGAGAGGAAAGCGGTGATTATACTTTTCCACTTCCACTCTGGGATGAATACATGCCATACATCAAAGGTACCCATGCCGACATCTCCAATATCGCAAGTGGTGATTCACGTTATGGCGGAACGATTATTGGTGCGGCATTTCTCTCCCACTTTACCAAGAAGATGCCATGGGTACACATTGATATGGCACCTCGCATGACCCCTGCGCCGAGCGATAAACTTGCAAAAGGTGCAACAGGTGAACCTACACGGTTACTTGTAAAAATTGCAGAAACTTTCTAACAAGCAGGGCATAGAATGCATAATGCATAGCCGTCATGATAAGATACATGCATGACTGAGCCATTGACGCAATCTGAATCAGTATTCAATATTCAAACCGATGCGTACTCGGGTCCTTTGGATTTACTCATTGACCTTATAGAAAAACGAAAATTTCTTGTTAATGATATTTCAATTGCATCGGTAACTGATGACTACATGCTGTATGTTGCTCAGTTTGAGAAAAGTACCTTACGCGATATGGCAGATTTTATTGTGCTTGCATCAACGCTCCTCCTCCTCAAATCGAAATCACTTTTACCAGTCCTTGAACTCACTGATACAGAAGAAGAAAATCTTGAAAATCTTGAAAAACGACTTCGCTTGTATCAAATATATCGAAATGTAGGAAAAACACTAAGTGATATTTTTGGAAAATCGAAACTCTATGAAAAGCGTTTTATTCCTGATAAAAATCCTCTTTTTATAACCGATACATTTACGCATATTGACGCACTTCATCTCGCACTCACTGATGTCATCCAAAAACTTCCGAAGAAAATAGAAAAACCAAAAGTACAGATACGTACGGTGATATCACTTGAAGAGATGATCGCTCGATTAAAACAACGCATCGAAAATCAATTAAAATTTACCTTCAAAGAATTTACTGGAAATGCCGTTGAACGTACCAATATTATTGTTGGTTTTCTTGCAGTACTTGAAATGGTGAAGCAGGGTGGTGTTACTGTCTCTCAACAGGCACGATTTCATGATA
>JAHFMK010000023.1 GCA_023264435.1 Candidatus Kaiserbacteria bacterium | reverse complement strand
TGGAATAAAACGAAATGTATCATCAGAAAATTTTTCACATTCTGCGAAAAAATCTTGTGCATGTTCATGCGACAAAGCATCAGTGTGCTCTGTCATACATGCAAACTGTAATCCATTCGCAATAAAAAATGAACGTAATTCTGCGAGTGACATTTTTGCATCGTATGAATACGATGAGTGTGTGTGCAGGATACCTGTTAGTTCCATACAAAAAAATTATCGTTTAAGTATATCAATAATTTCCATCAGCACTGGTTTTGGATCTTGAAGTGAAAATACGTCACTATACGAACGCGGTGGGAATAAAAAATTTCGTATTGTGTGCAACCGCTTCGGGTACAGCACGGGACGCATCGCGTCCCGTGCAAACAATACTCGCAATAAATGACGCACGTCTCCTGCAAAATGCATTGAAATTACTCTATTTCGTCCCTCAACAATGGCTTCTGGATATTCATGTTTTGTGAGTGTATTAAAATATAAACATGGCATATTCACTCCTGCAAAAATCGAAAGTGGAAGCGACCCCCAAAAACGTCCGTTAATTTCCATAAGATATGGCTCACGAGTATCTGCATCAACCTTAAACTCAACCATTATTGGACCAGACCACGCAAGTTTCTGCACCAGAATCTCAGCATACTCAATAAGTATACGTTTTAAATCACTCTCATCCATTGTTTCTTTTAACACTGATGCACCGCCCGTTGGTGAAAGCGAGCGAAGGCGATGATGTACAACTCGTGCATACACATTACCTTTCTCGGCAAGCATCTCAACACCGTACTCCTCACCGCGGACCAACACTTGAATAAGTGGATATTCGTGCGTCTTTTCAAAAATTTCAAAAAATACTTTTTCGAGCTCTGGAGCAGAAGAAACAAACTGTACACTTCCAAACGTACCCACGCCTTCATGCCACGTTACACTTCGCCTTGTCTTTACGACTGCGGGATAGGTAAGCATTTCCCCTACCTGTTGCACTTCTGTTCGTGTTTGTGGTGTGTACGTGGTAATAGTTGGCACGCCCGAGACACGAGCAAGTGAATAGGTTGCTGCTTTATCGAATGCAATTTCCATCGATTTTTCATCAGGAAAAGCTATCGTCACTACATCAGCAAGCTCAGAACGATACATATACAGTGAAAGAAATGTTGCATCACTAAACGCATATACCACTGGCTTCCCTCCCATGCGAAGTGCTTCGGCACGCACCGCATCAATACATGCTCGTTGTTGTGTATAGGGAGAAGGATATACAAATGTATTTTGTGCATATCGCGAATGCAGACTCATTGCCGTTGGACGTTCTGCACCGACCGAAACCAACACTCCTTTCTCACCCAACGCACGCACTGTTGCGAGTGCACTTTTGAGCTGTCCATCGAGTATTATTGCTTGCATGTCGTAATCATACATAAAAAATGAAAAAAATGGCAGTACAAAGGATGGTAATCTTGTAGTACACTAGATGCATCCTCTTATGAAAATATTGCTTATTTCAGCATTATATCCACCAGATATTGCAGATACTGCTCGCTCCGTGAAAGAATTGGCGCAAAGACTTCGTGCACAACACACGATATCAATACTTACCTATGGTCACATTCCTGAAGCAATTCCTGATGTTCATATCATAACTATTCAAAAAAAACTTCGTACACTTATTAGGCTCATTCGATTTACGCACGCTCTCTGGAAGCACGGACGCACTGTTGATGTGATATACGCAGTCAATGGTCCTTCCATAGAACTTCCACTTATATTTACTTCATATTTTATACGTACTCCTGTGGTACTTTATCTCGGAGACGAACGTGCACTCTGCCTTACTATGACACACCCATTACTAAAAGTATTACTGACATCTGCAATACGTGCATCCTCAAAAATTATTTCCGATTCAAATGCATCGTGTGTACATGTCTATACAAAATCACTCCCTGATAAAAAAAATATTGTCTGCCATACACCACTCCTCCGTCCAGAAATACTTCCTTTTTCTATACTGCCACCAGACGCACTTACCCTCTATGAAGACTCTTGGAATAAATATATTGCACTTCTGAACAAAACTATATTTATATGAAAAACGAAGATCAAAAAATTGCATGGGAAATGTATTGCAAAAATACTCTTCTTGTTCTCAATCCTATTCTTGCACAACATGCCATTACTCTTGACACTGAACAACCTCATATAGCTGGCGAGCGGTATCTCATGCATGCAGTCACTACAACCAGTGGTCGAAAGCTTATTCTTCTCGGAACAACGACCAATGGCACAAAAGTAATTGTTAAGGCGACACAGGATCCTGAAGGGAAAAAAGAGCTTGAACATGAGCGATATTGCAGAACAGTGCTTAATCGTATCAATTTTGCTGACGAGGTATTCCATACACCTGAAGAAATAGCATATCTGACCGTACATAATTTTGTTATTACCGTGACTCGTTTTATTGCGCAAGAAAAAAATTTTCTTGCTCGCACACTCCCTGAACAGTTCGAACTTGCACTTCGTGCATTCAAAGGACAAGAAAGTGCACACGCAACCACATGGAACCATTATGCACTGATTGCAAAAACTTTTGGTGTTCGTAGTGACACAACCTATCTTCATACCTTTGCACAATTTAAGGCAAATATTGCACTCACTATTCCTCACGATACGATACTCCATGAACGCATGGTATCTGCATATGAATATCTCCAAAAAAATGTTCTTACCATCGACCAATATACGGGTTTTTTAACTCATACAGATTTTGTACCACACAACATTCGTGTTTCAGGTGACACTATCTATCTTCTCGACCATTCATCACTCACCTTTGGTAATAAATATGAAGGATGGGCACGCTTTTTAAATTTTATGACCCTTTACAATCCTGCACTTGAAAAAACACTTGTCACCTATGTTGCAAAAAACAGGACACCCGAAGAATCGGTGGCACTGCATCTCATGCGACTCTATCGACTTGGAGAAATCATTTGGTACTATGTTCGTACACTCGAAAAAAGTATGGGAGCACTGCATACTCTCAATACTGCTCGTGTTGCGTTTTGGAGTGACGTTTTGACACACACGCTCAGAAAGACTAACATACCTGCATCACTTCTATCGTCTTATACTCAAACCCGTGATTCACTTCGAAGTGATGAAGAGAAACAACGTCAAAAAAATCTCCATTAAAACCGAGCGAAAATCTTTGTTTTCATTTTGTGCGTGACAATATCCCAATCATATTCTTCTTCAACCATTTTTCGTGCACGGTTGGTAACCTCGCGCACCCTTTCGGGGTGCGCGAGAATATCCTGCACCACCTCAGCAATCTGCTCTGGACTATCAGGATCCACCGCCCATCCTGTTGTGCCCTTCTCAGGATTTCGCTTCGCGTCAAAGAGAAAGTCCGCGATACCTCCTACCTGTGTTGCAACCACGGGCATTCGACACGCCATTGCAGAGAGGAACGCATTTCCCAGTCCTTCAGACCTCGAAGGTCCTACAAATATATCTCCCGCAAAACGATATTGTGTAACACTACTTCTCTCAATCTGACCAGTGAATATCACGCGATGTGTAAGTTGTAATTCTTGCACAAGCATTTTTAGTTTTTCCTCATCGGGACCACCACCCACCACCAACAATTTAATATATGCTGGCAACAATACGAGTGCTCGAATAGTTGTATCAAACCCTTTTTGATGTACAAGACGTGCCGTATTAACAAGAAAAATATCTCCTTCTTTTTTTCCTAATTTCTTTTTTAATTCCTCTACTTCTTCTTTTTCAAATGTGGGTTTGATTGATTCTGGATTGGCACCATTGCGGATAATTTCAATATCTCCTTGATATCCCATATGTCGTGCCCATTCCGCAAGAAATGTTGAAATTGATTGCACCACCGTCGCCCGCCTGAAAGCACGAGAAAAGAGAGGCCACACCACACGCATCATCCGTTCAATATATTCAGGTGGGTCACCCTCTTGAAGGGTAAGTGCATATGGTACACCTGTGCATATATTAAATATCGACGCAGGCACACCAGTACCATGTGCCATCATAGCCCACGCACCATCATAATGATGTTTTCTATGCAGTTTCCACCCTTTTATGCCTGCAAAGAGTTGGAAGTAATACTTATTGAAATGTAGCGGTACCTTCCTTCGCTCTTCAAGTGATGCGTGTGGTTTGCTAAAAATCCCAACACGATAAATATGTACATTTCCTATTTTTTCAATACGAGAAACATGACTATCGTAATAGAGTGTCACCATATGAAACTCTATGTCCTCTGGATTAATTCTATCAGTGATTTCCTGAATTGCTGCCTCTGCACCACTAATGGTCCCTGGTAAATAATCAAGTGAAAATATGAGTATTTTTTTCATAGATATACAATTATTTCAATTTTTGTATATATCAATATATTCCTTCAAGGTATGTTTTTGTTTCCATCCTAATGCAGTGATTTTAGTTGTATCTTCAGCACCTGAAGAACGAGTTGACTTTGTTGCTGGCATAAAATTAATTTCAAGTCCAAACATACGTGCAAGATCAAGAAGTGAATACACTTCTTTTGCACTTATCGGATATTCATCTGCTTCACCCCTTTCACCAATCAGTACCAATGCATCGACCGTATCATAGACGTGTGTAAATGCACGTGTTTGTTCACCAGTGCCATTTATGATGCACGGTTCGCGTCTTTGTGCACATTGTTTGAATGTCTCTACGATTGTTCCGTAGGAACTTTCATATTGTCCTGCTCGTTCTCGTGGACCGTATACATTATAAAAATATGCCACTGCATAACTAAGGTTATACCATCGTCCATAATTGTGGACCAGTTCAGAATTTACCGCTTTTGCCCAATTATATGGAGCTCTGTCTCTCCCTTCAATATCACCACCATCTTTTACAAATTTTGTTGATGACCCTGCATATACAAGTTTACATTTTTTTTCACGCCAGAATGCAAGGACTCCCAATGTGCCAACGATATTTAAATCCCATACCACCTCCGGCTCATCAAGACTTGGGGCAACGCGTGCATACTCACCTAGATGGTAGATAATTGAGGGAGTTTCGATGATGTGTTTTGCGATGTCCTTTGTATGCCCTTCTCGGTACTCCACACCTTCAACATGATTTGCAGGCGAACCCGTGAAATAATTATCGAGAGAAATCACCCGATATCCCTCACGCACCAATCGCTCGCAAAGGTGCGAGCCCACAAACCCCGCTCCACCCGTCACTACGATTGTTTCTTGTTTTGCTTTCATCATAAATAATACTGAGATTGTACCCTAAAAGATACCTATGGGGTAGAAATACCTTCCCTATGTATTTTCCTTACACGCTTAATGTCTTCCTGCATCAATAAGAATACCCATATCTCGTGCATCAACTTTGCCGTCCTGATTGAAATCATATCGTGCATCATTATGCAACATATTTTGAAGGAAGATACCAATATCAATAAAGGTTTGTTTACCATCATTATTTAAATCAGTACTTGGTGGATTTTCAGTCACCGAAAGTGATGTTATCGTTTTTTCTGGTGTCGCCACTGTTTTGAGCTACATTGAGCCATTAACACCTGTGCTAATTTATGTGGATCATGTCGGATAAGACTACGCTTTAGTACATCACCTGCACTTCGAATAATCTCCTCTGTTGCAAGTAAATCATGCGTCAATACATCGATATCAAGATTCATCAATACGGGAAATTCTAATTCATGTGCATAGCGAATGAGAAGTTCTTCGGGAAGAGGTGCATCGTTGACCAATACCACGTCTGGTGACCTCCCAATATATCGAGCAAGCTCATCTACGTGCTCACGTACACCCATGCCTGTTGTTTGTCCAACCTTCGTCATAAGATTTGAAATATAGACGAGAGTTGCATTGCTTTCTTGTATTGCATCTTTAAATCCATCAATCACACAGTTGGCAAGAATACTGGTATATAAATCTCCTGGACCAAATACAATTAAATCTGCATTACGCAACGATTCTCGTACAGCGGGATTAAGTGTTGCATGTGGTGTTACTCGCAGAGTGGTAATAGGTATATGAGTTTCCATTCCATTCGGCTCATCAATCTCATGTTCTCCTACAACCTCACGCCCGTCTGCATAGTGTGCAACAAGATTTACTTTTGTATGCGTCACGGGCAATACTCTGCCACATACTTGTAATACACGGGATGCAGCTTCAATGGCCACTTCTTCTGAACCAAGTATATCGGTGAGGGCAACCAAAAAAAGATTCCCGAAGTTGTGTCCCGCCACGTCACCATTAGATGCAAAACGATGCAAAAAAAGTTTTCGAATGAGAGATTCATGTTCATTATCATCTTTGGCGAGTGCCGCAAGTGCCATACGCACATCACCCACAGGCAAGTATCCGAATTCATCTCGCAATCGTCCTGTTGACCCACCTGAATCAGTCACCGCAACTATAGCGGTAAGGTCAGCAGATTTTCGGTATTGTTTGAGTCCTGTGAGAACAGTGTGAGTCCCCGTACCGCCGCCAACCACCACTATTCGTTTTTTATCGATTACAGACATATTTATGCAATATATATATCTTACTGAATTGTGGGACAGAAAGATACAAACGCCCAATCCCTCCATCACACCCCATCACGCCGTATGTATAACGTCAAAATACTGAGAATCAATAACACACTGAATATCATCGCAATACGAGCATGAGTAAACCACGACCCATTGCCGTCTCTCGTAGTCGAGGTTGCCCCAATGACAATAACCGGTGCGTCTTCGTTGGCCACAATGTCGTTACTCACCACATCATGAGAAATACTTTGTGTAACTTCTGATGAGGTATTTATTATTGGTTTTGTGGTGTGTGTATCAGAATATAAAAGTGGTTGTGATGCTATTGTCGTTTTTGCAAAGAGTGCTTTGTCAGTCGTCGCAACCAACGTCATACGCGTATCATACAACAAGAGTGGTGTATATGCTGTTGCATTCACGCGACTCGATGAAATGGTAAGCGTACTACTTGGTTTTATAATAGTGTTTTTCGGAAACGTAAGCGTCGTTGCCCCCTGTATCTGATATCCACCGATATTAATTTCATTTGATGCAGTATTGTGAATACTGATACCATCAGACTCGGTACGTGAAAGTGTGAGTGTTACCGGCAATACCGTAATTTCATAGCGAGCACTTGCTTTTTGTTTTGCGAAAACAGCATCAACCATTACCACATACTCACCAGGATACGCAA
>JAHFMK010000022.1 GCA_023264435.1 Candidatus Kaiserbacteria bacterium | reverse complement strand
GATGGCGAACAGATAACAACACTCTCTCACGAAACGTGTACACTTGATAACACCATGCAACTCGTTGTAGATGCGGTCACGGATACTCCACTCAGTATCGCAGGAGTGAAGGGTGGTCTATACGCGCACATTGATACTACAACCACCGATATTATTCTTGAAGCAGGGAATTTTAATCCACAAATCACACGAAAGACCGCACAAAAACTTAGCTTACAGACTGATTCAGCAAAGCGATTTGAAAATAATATTTCACCTGCGTTGTGTATGTACGGACTCACTCATGTGATATCACTCATTACTGAAATTGCGGGTGGTGTATGTGAAGGAGTGTCTGATGTATATCCGCGTCCTCTCTCACCAAAAACCGTGCCAATTATGCATGCACACATTGAGTCTCTGCTTGGTATTGCAATTGAAAAGGATGTTATTCAATCAATTTTTAGACGACTTGGATTTACCTATACAGCACATCATGATGGATGGGAGGTAACCGCACCTTTTGAGCGAGCAGATATTTGTATTCCAGAAGATATTATTGCAGACGTGGGAAGAATATATGGATATGAGCATATTAGTACTGTTGTCCCGAATCAGGCACCACTGACTGAATTAAACCAGCGACAGCTGTATAGTGACCGAGTGCGAGACATACTCATTGCCGAAGGATGTTCAGAAGTTATTACGTCATCATTTCATGCACATGATGAAATTAAACTTTTGAATGCACTTGCAAGTGACAAGGAGTATCTCCGAAGTTCACTCGCACCAAACATTGAAGTGGTATTGAATAAAAATATTGTATACGTTGATTTACTGGGACTCACTCGTATACAGGCATTTGAAATTGGTACGGTTTTTGAAAGAACTCCAGATGGACGTGATGTGGCTGAACACACAGAGCTTGTGATTGGTGTACGCACAAAATTATCAGGACCAACACGAAAAGATGATGAGTATGTCGCAACATTGCAAACAATACTTGAAACAAAACTTGGCGTACAATTTGTTACGACGATTTCAAAGGGAATACTTACCTGTAATTTTTCTTCACTCATTACATCACTTCCACCAATAACAACACCTGACCCGTTTATTCCTATGCCTGAGTGTACTTTCACTCCGTACTCACTATATCCGTTTGTCTCACGAGACATTGCATTGTGGGTGCATGAAGGAGTAACCGCTGATGCAGTTGCCTCCCATATTAAAGCTGAGGGGAGTGATTTGCTTGTTCGTACGACACTCATAGATACATTTACAAAAGACACGCGTACTTCATACGCATTTCGACTCATTTTTCAGTCACCTGCAAAAACACTGACTGATGAGGAAATAGCCCCACTCATGGAACGGATTACGACCACACTCAATGCTCGTGGATTTGAAGTACGATAGGAAAAAATATCCTCAAAAATAGACACAAAATACTGATTTTAGGAGGGGACAGAAGCGAGTATATTTGCTATACTATACGCATTGAGCAGAAGGGGTTCGTTTTAATATACCTAATCAACACACGATTTATCATGGCCAAAAAAAGTTCATACAGTGCAGATGCTATTCAAGTTCTTGAAGGACTTGAACCAGTACGAAAACGCCCCGGAATGTACATTGGCACCACTGGTCCTGATGGACTTCATCACCTTATCTGGGAAGTGTTCGACAATTCGCGTGACGAAGCGATGGGTGGTTTTGCAGACCGTGTTGAAGTAGCACTCCTCCCTGGTAACTATGTACGAGTAGTCGATAACGGCCGTGGTATTCCCGTTGATATGCACAAGCACACAAAAGTGTCTGCACTTGAAACCATTATGACTACCCTTCATGCGGGTGGTAAGTTTGGTGGTGAAGGGTACAAAGTGTCAGGTGGACTTCACGGAGTGGGAGTCTCGGTGGTTAATGCACTCTCAACACATGTTATTGCAGAGGTACATCGTGATGATGGATACTACATGCAGGAATACAACATTGGAAAAGCAAAGGCACGGGTAAAAAAAGTGAGTGCTTCAAAAGAACAGGGAACTATTATCACTTTTCGAGCTGACGGTACTATTTTTCCCGAAATAAAATACGATTTTAAACGTATTGTTGGACACCTTCGTCAGCAGGCGTATTTGGTAAAGAGTATGAAAATATCGGTGATTGATGCACGTGGTGCTTGTGAGAGTGTTGATCCAACAGAAAGAGATATCCAAAAATTTATGGATAGTATCGCAGGAAAATTTTATCTTTCTGATGACCACTACGAAGTACCACATCAGCATTTCTTTTTTGAAGGAGGACTCAAATCACTTGTTGCATTCAATAATCAATATCAAAAAGCAGTACATAAAAATATTTTTTATGTAGAGAAAAATAATGTCGATTCCGCAGTGCTTTCAGTGGAGGTTGCACTCCAATATGTTGATGATATTTCACCGCGTATTAGTGCATTTGCAAACAACATTTTTAATCCCGAACATGGTACACATATCACAGGATTTAAAACTGCACTCACCCGAACACTCAATAACTATGCAAAGAAAAATAATTTTATTAAAGAAAAAGACGGTGCATTTACGGGTGACGATGTACTCGAAGGCATCACCGCAGTGGTTTCGGTAAAAATGCCCGAGATTCAATTTGAAGGACAGACAAAAGCAAAACTTGGTTCAGTGGAGGCACGTGGGGCAGTGGAAAGTGTCTTTGCGGAAGCGTTTAGTACCTATCTCGAAGAAAATCCCGATGACGCAAAAGCAATTCTTAACAAAGTTGTCATTGCGGTAAAGGCTCGAAAGGCAGCAAAAGCAGCTAAAGATTCGGTTCTTCGCAAAGGTGCACTCGAAGGTATGACGCTTCCTGGAAAGCTTGCTGACTGCCAGACAAAGAGTGCAGAAGAATCAGAGCTTTTTGTGGTAGAGGGAGATTCTGCAGGAGGTTCTGCAAAAATGGGTCGTGATAGACGGACGCAGGCAATTCTTCCTCTTCGAGGAAAAATTCTCAATGTGGAGCGTGCGCGTATTGATAAAATGCTTGCCTCAGAACAGGTAAAAAATCTTGTGGTTGCACTCGGTACTGCAATCGGTGACGTGTTTGACCTTTCAAAACTTCGTTACCACAAAATCATTATTGCAACTGATGCAGATGTTGACGGTGCACACATTCGCACACTTCTCCTCACACTCTTTTTCCGTCATTTTCGTCCTATTATTGATGGAGGATTTCTCTTTATTGCACAGCCACCACTCTATAAAATTCAGCAAGGAAAAAATGTGCAGTATGCATACAATGACGAAGAGAAAATTAAGATTATTGGTGTTGAATCACCAGATACGGTTGTAGAAGAAGATGCAGGAGAAGTTATTGAAGAAACAGAGGATGTTGAGGAGGAGACCACCAAAACAAAGACCAAAAAAATCCATATTCAACGATATAAAGGACTCGGTGAGATGAATGCAGAAGAGCTATGGGAAACCACCATGAATCCCAAAAACCGTGTGCTCAAACGAGTGACGATTGATGATGCACTTGAAGCTGACAAAGTGTTTGATATTTTGATGGGTACTGATGTGGCAAACAGAAAGGCTTTTATTCAATCAAATGCACATACTGCAAATCTCGATGTGTAGGTGAGTTTTTTATATTCACTGCTGATTTAGTTTAATCTACAACAACATTGACGCTACTATAATTATTTTCGGTGCGTACATCATTTTGTGTAAATACGGTACTTGATGTAGTGATTGTTTTTCCGCTCCGTACATTAACGCTAAACGTAAGGGTAAACACCGCATGTTCCTTTGGTTTTAATGGTATTTGTGCAGGTGATGTATATACAGTACCGTCAGGGAGACGAGTGGTGAAGTTCCATTCGTTTGATGTTTTGGTACCGACATTTTCAATATCAATAATAAGTGCATTGAGTGTATTGTTGGAATATGTGCCAGATTGTATAAAAGTACCGTTTTCTATAATACCTATCCCTTGTGTATGTAGCGTGAGGTCAGTAAAGCCATGAGGGTCAGATTGAGGATAGTAGGTGTATGTAGTATATGTTTGTTTTGTAGATGGTGTATGCAGTACCACTTCGTTTTTTGGCACCGATGGTTTTTCTGTAATCTCTGGACGTGTCGTTGTTGCTGGGCGTGGACCACCGGTTGTAGAGACAAGATTGGCATTTACTACGGTAATACTTTCTTTTGTAGAAATTGTTTCATTTGTACGATTATCTGTAAAGGAAAGTGTCAATTTTATATCAGAAAACCCTTTCGGGGCATTAAGTGCCGTTACACTGAGTGTGAATGTTTGTGCGGGTAATTTGTATGCGGTATTACAAATAATTGGAAGCACATCACCTTTTTCATTTTTGATAGCAAGGGTAACGTTGTTGCACACAAAGGTGAGTGAGTACACACCTTCATTTTTTGTATCTTCCCATGTAATCTTCATTGTATCGTGGACATTCATTACTTTTTTTTCTGGTGTAAGTACTAATTTTTCAAGTGGGCGATATGTATCAATGTTCTTAGTAATCGTTGCAAGTGAAGAAAAAGTTTCTGGTGCTTTGACAGCAAGCTTTAAGAGAAGCCAACCGATGAATAGAATAGTTGCACTGAAACCAATAATAGTTAGTATCTTAATAGAAAGAGATCGTTCCGTAGGTGAATGTGACATATAGGTAATTTCATTAATGAATTGAATAGTACCATGTAAATAATATTAAGTCAATGTATCTGTATTGACAAAAATCTAAAATGTAGTATTATATTAAGGATTACTTCATATCATATGCATAGCGATTTACATACACAAAATAGTGATATTTCAATAAAATCCTCTTCAAAAATTGAAGACAAGGTAGTATTTTTCTTTGTGAGCATGGGAATTATTACCATTACACTTGGTTTCCTTACGCTAATAGATTTTCTTCCAGAGAAACCACGTGTAGAAAGTACCTCAGCTTTGTCAAATGTTGATTTCGCACGTCCAAATGAAAATACGTTACTAAGTACTAAAGAAGCGACTTCGAGCGAAGCGTTGCCACTTAAAATAATTTTTGATTCTCTTGATAAGAAAGAGATTACGGTACTTAACCCAACTTCAAATACGATTGCATCACTTGATGAGGCATTACTTTCAGGTGTAGTACGGCACCCAGATTCTGCTGATTTTGTACATACAGGTACTATTTTTATTCTTGGACATTCAAGCTACCTGCCTGTGGTACATAATAAAAATTTTCAAGCATTTAACGGTATCCAAAAATTAGTATGGGGAGATACTATCAGGCTCCAATCAAAAGACATGGAGTATGTGTATCGTGTTGATAAAGTATATGAGGCGAAGGCTTCAAATGCGGAAGTGCCTTTACAGTATGACACCGCAAAGTTAGTGCTTGCAACATGTAACTCATTCGGGACAAAGGATGATCGGTATATTGTGGAAGCGTCTCTGATAATGAAGAGGGAATTGCCTTCATAGAAGACAAACACAAAGTATTATTGAAGATAGGTACCTCAGTTAGATCTACCGCACGGGACATTGACAAAATATATGAAATAGTGTATACTATAAGAATAGTAGTTCTCTCAGGTTTAATAGAAGTACGTTCTTTGTCATAGACCTTTTGTATTCCGTTCATAACGGGCTTCTTGTGTGGAAACATATCAAATAGATATGTTTCTTGATAAAAAGCCCCCTAGGAATAGGTGGTACACGTATGCATATTATACGATATGCATATCTCAGTTCTTTTTAAAACAGGAGAGGGCCCATGGCCAAGTCAACACTGGGCGTCATCGTGGCGCTCTTCACTGCAATCTTGTTAATCTTGTTCGCGAACGCTCCCGCGTTCGCTGCTGACCGTCTGCCCTTGTCTCAGCCGGGGAAGATATTGAATCCTACGGTCCTCGCGGACCGGATTGACGAGTCCCTGAAGAAGGATTCGTCAGGGAGTTCGATTGTGCGGGGGGCGAATGTTACCCCTGCACAATTTCTCGCTGCAGTAGGTAGTGTCGACATGGACGTCGATACCTACCCAAAAATGGGAGCGTACCTGCGTACGCTGAAGGAGGGTTCCATGCCGAGCGGTGTACTCCACCTCTCGGAAATCGACATGGTCGACGGAAAGCCGGTACTTGACCTTAGTGCCGGGACGCACCGGTATGCGAGGGATGGTGAAAAGGGTTGGTATGACGAATACAAAAAGTTCGTCCTCGCCGGGGAGTGCATGAATACTGTCATTCCTTTGGTCATTTCCATCGCCAAACCGACGCTCGTCCCCAGTGCTTATGTAGACCCTTACGCAGGGAAGCGCGAGATCAGGACGACATCATGCCCACTCGGTGAACCTGGACGGTATGTTGCCGTTCACATGTTTGAGCCAAAGACTGCAGAAGATGCGTGTTCGAAAGAACACATGCTTCCGGCGGACGGCAATATGGGAAATGCAAAGGGTCAGAAAGCCAGTTCAGACTGGAGTGACCCCGATGCATTCTCACGATTCTGTGGGCGGAAATTGCATGAGGCGAAGTATCAGTTTGGTACAACGCAACATGCGGTGAAGCTCGCAGTCGTCGATGGCGATAAGCGATATGACTTCTTCCGTGGCACGCTGAAGGGTAAAACCTTCACTGCCGATGGGGAGTCGGAGAAGCTGATCTCCAAGGATGGCGAAGCAGTCATGATCCCCATTGATTTTCAGGGGGGAACGGTGGTGGCGTTCTTTGAGGACCAAGCGAAGGTGCGTACACCAACACCTTCGGGTGTCGGCGAGGACCTTAGCACATTCAAGGATGGATGTGCCGTAAAGATCCTCACGGGCATTGATATGCCGTGAGGACAGTGTGGTCGGAGGGGTGTTCTAACATCCCTCCGACTCACATTTTTTTTGTAAAGAGTGAAACTGCTGATGAATAATATTTCATCATTAGAACATTCTTTGTAACCATACAGGGAAATTATAATTATGAAAAATAACATGAAAACACAATTAAAAGACAATACAACGTTTGGAACATTTGCAAGCACTCTTGCTGTGTTTGTATTGTTCTTTTTGTTTGGAACATCTGTACATGCACAGGTTGACTATAGTTTCGGTGGTGGTGATTATGGCTACAACTACACAACCTTCAATGACTATCAACCAGTAGACACAAGTTATGGTGGTGGTGATTATGGCTACAACTACACAACCTTCAATGACTATCAACCAGTAGACACAAGTTATGGTGGTGGTGATTATGGCTACAACTACACAACCTTCAATGACTATCAACCAGTA
>JAHFMK010000021.1 GCA_023264435.1 Candidatus Kaiserbacteria bacterium | reverse complement strand
TTTTATATTATTTTTGAGCGTATCTTCGATACAGTAAAAAAATGATAACCACAATAGCAATCACTACCTCAATAAATGTTTCTATTTTTGATGTCCCTTCCAGCATGTCCTTGAATATTTGAAGTCCAATGTATCCTGTGTATAAATAAATACCGTCTCGAATTATGGTTCCCAAAAATGTTGTAACAATAAAAAGTCGTAACGGGATTTTGAGGATACCAGAACCTGCTGAGACAACAACACTAGGCATTATCGGCAATGCACGAAGAAATGTGAGTAAAAAATAATCACGCACACCGTTCCCTAATTTATCTCCAAGTTTTTGTACATCCTCATGTGATACATGAAAAAATTTACCAAATGTACCCATCAAAAAATGTTCGAGTTTATCAGCGATAAAATAAACCACAAGTCCTCCACACGTTTTCCCTACTGCACCAATAAGTGCAAGTGGTATAAGTGCAAGTACAGTACGTCCCTGCACTTCTGCAAATGACCCTGAAATAATCATAACGGTTGGAGATGGTATTGGTGCAATGATCTCTTCTACGATTGAGGCAATGAAGACAAAGGCTTCCAATGGAATGGTGTGAATGAATGAAATGAGTAGTGTTTCAAGTTGAGAAAACATGATGATGTAGTATAACAGACCGAAATCAAATTACGGTCATGTGGAGCTGTGTTCCGCGAGCCGAAGGCTCGCGGAACACATTACTTCCCCTTCCCATAATACTGTTTCAGAGACGCAACGTGTTCTTCATATGTTTTTGAACAATGAAATCCTGCATTTTTATCATGAAAATAATACATACAATCTGTCTTCGTAGGATTAAGTGTTGCAAGTATTGCTTCTGCAGATGGATTTGCAATTGCTCCTGGTGGCAATCCTTGATATTCATACGTATTATATGACGATTCAATATATTTATCTGCAGGATGTACCGCAGGCCACCACGGTTGCTGTGGTTTACTTCCCTTTGCGTATTGTAAGGTTGCATCAATCTGTAAACGCATATCTGTAAAGAGACGATTCCAAATTACCCCTGAGATATGTCGCATATCTTCAAAATCGTATGCTTCACGCTCTAAAAGTGAAGCTACAATGAGTGCCTGTGTGAGGGGAACTGCCTTTTCTACAACGTCTCCATATCGTTGTAATATTTCTGCATTAAATCGGTCAGAAATGAGCTTTGCGACTTCTTCAGGTGAGGCGCCCCGAGCAACGGTATACGTACCTGGATAAAATTTTCCCTCAGCTATCATTGGTGATGTTTCTGAAATAATAGTAAGAAATGTTTTCTTTTCTGTATCACTCCAACCGAGTATATTTCCAAAATTATCTGCAATTTGTTCTCTTCGTTCGCCTGGTAAAATTACCAACATGCGTGTTGAAAGTGACGCAAGATTTTGGTACCAGCCAAATAACGCAAGTCTGCCCAGTGCTCTTCCAAGCCAACTTGTATGCATTCCTAATATAGGGTCATTGTTTGCATAATAGGTATTAAAAAATACTTCTGCGTTTGGGTTTTCAATTATTTCTTCCTTGTCTGGATGTACACCAATCGGAAATTGTGGTGTTTCAACGACTTCAGTTTTAGTAACACCTGTGTCTGGCACCAAAGCTATAACCTGTTTGGTAGATTGTAATCGAGCAATATAATTCCCATAAGAAACTACGCTTACTAATGCAATGAGCACAAAGGATACTCCTCCAATAAAAAAATATCGTCCTATATGGAACAACTTTCTTCGAAGAGATAGAGGATGTTGTTTTTTATTTTCACTATTTCTTGCCATTTCGAATTACTATACTATACGACATCTTTCACAATTCGCCAGTTACACATATGTGATGCGCCATTACCACCATATTCTACATGTATCACTGAAGCATTTTTCATAAGTCCCACACGAAAGAAAGTATGCATGAGGCTTAATATACTCAAAGAAGTATTCTTACACATACACGTAATCATAATATTTATGAACACAGTATGTGACACAATAACAACTGATTTATGTGTGTCCCGTAATGATTCTATGTATGCAAGTGCCTTATGTGCTCGTTCAATAATATCATGCATATTTTCTGCATCAGCATACCGCCACACTGTATTTTTTCTGCGTAATACTGATAAGAGTACGTACCACACGGTTTCAATGCTAAATATTGATTTATGATAAAGCGTTGAAGGCCGTTCAATTTCATAAAAAAGACCGTTTATAACTGGGGTCAGTCCTGTATGCAATCCTATAATGCTTGCACTTTCACGTGCTCTTGTATATTCACTGGTGACGAGCAAATCAGGGTTAATATCACGAAGTATACCTGCACGTGAGATCATTTGCTCTCTTCCTTCTGCTGAGAGTGGTGTATTTGGTGATTGATGGCGATGTGCACTGTTGAGTCCTGTTTGTCCGTGCCGCACAAAATACACATGCATACTTCGTATTATTTATTACAGTGTTCAATGAGTAAAAGCTCCAATGGAAGAGTTCGTACATAATTTTTTCCAATATACTCTCCCTGTATAAGCAACGCACTTAAGAAACCTGAATGTATCCCTGCCTTCGTATCTTTCGCAAGCTTCTCTATAAGTGAGACATCATCAGGGCTGTATGTCTCACTTAATTTTGTAAGAATGTGTTGTGGGTTATGTCTAAGCAACAGAACACTCCGAACGTACTCCAAAAATAATTTATAAAACAATTTGATATCAACAGTACTTTCTGCAATCTGTTCTAGGATAGTGAGTCCTTGTGCAACATTTTTTTCTGCAAATGCATTAAGTAGATCGTGCAATAAGACACGCTTCGGTGCACCCACAATCTCTGCAACTTCGTCAGCAGAAAGTATTGTGTCGCCCGATGCCATCATAACTTTTTGCGTAATTCCAAGTGCATCACGGTATGAACCATCGGCAGAAAGTGCGATGACATCTGCCACTGATGTGTCCATTGTGTACTGCTCCTTTTTGGCGATATCAAGTACGATTGTACGAAGTTGTTCACGTGTAGGGGCATGAAATGCAAACACCTGACATCGAGAAATAATAGTATCAATCACTTTATCCTTTTCCGTTGTTGCAAGAATAAATACTACATACTGAGGAGGTTCTTCAAGCATTTTTAACAATGCATTAAATGCTTCCTTTGTAAGCATGTGTACTTCGTCTATGATATAGACCTTATACGGAGATTCATACGGTGCTGTATATACAGACTCTTTCAATTCCCGAATATCGTCAATACCTCTGTTTGAGGCAGCGTCAATCTCATATATATCAATATCATGTGCACCGATAGCATGTGCAAAAATACGTGCGACTGTTGTTTTTCCGGTGCCACGAGAACCTGTAAAAAGAAGTGCGTGTGGTATTGTATTTTTTTCGAGTGCACCTATGAGTACCCGTACAATATGCTCCTGATTACGCACTTCATCAAACTGCGTAGGACGATATTTTCGATATAATGCGTGTGAAATTTCAGTCATGGTGACAGTATATCAGATTGTTTCCTGCATATCATATGTAGATAATAGTGCATTGATATCTTCACGTATATTGGAGCTTCCAAGAATTACAATACCAATTTCTGTATTTGATTTTGAAGACTTAAATCCTCCGAGAAATGTATACTGTGCTTCATCGGTGTATCCCTGCTTCCCACCAATAAATGAATTAAATTTTCGTCCTGGATTATTGTTTATATATCCAGTGTCATTGCCGACATAGGTGTATAGCTGTGTAATATCAAGTATATGTGGGTCTGTAACATATATATACGAAAAAAATTGAGCGAGGTCACGCACCGTAGAGACATTCTTTGAGCTTAAACCTGATGCATCAACAAGTACCGTATTGGGTAAGCCAGCATCATCTATTATTTTTTTACGTGTATTTTGAAATGTATCTTCCAAAAATCGTCTTATTGCTTCTGCGGCATCATTCGATGATTCAAGCAGAAGTGGGTATAAAAGTAGATACGAGGTAACGCTGTCCCCTGCTTTTAATTTTCCTGCATCACCTTCCACAGCAACATCACTCGGCATGATGGTAAACGATGCATACTTTTTTTGACTTTCTAGAACAGCGGTTGCGGTAAATAATTTTGTAATGGATGCAATTGGTTTTACGGCATCAATTTGATTGCCAGCAATTATTTTTCCCGTCTGCATATCAAATATTCCCCATGCTGACGCATGTATGGTCGGTACGTTCGTTGGTTGTAAAATAGTTGTCGTACCTGACACTGCTTCGTCTTCAGATGTTTTGAATTCAGCAGTACTCGTTAGCGCATAAAAGCCGACAAATCCAACCAGTATCAGTATACTGACAAACAATATTTTTCTCATTTAAAATAAGTATACCGTTCTTTATGAGAGAACGGTATACTTATTTCTACACAATCTATGTCGTGAAAATACACTACTTTTTAGCAACAGCTTTTTTTGCGGGAACTTTTTTTGTTGCTGTCTTTTTTGCAACAATTGCTTTCTTTGCAGGAGCTTTCTTAAGTGCGGGTGCACCGACAAGTTTTCGTACCGCAGAGTTTTTTTGCAAATCCTTCCAATGCGTAAACATTTCCTTTTTGAAATCAGCTACTTCACCTGCAGTTGCATTTTTCACTGTTCCGTAAACACCAGTTGCAGTCTCAACGAGTTTTTTGTATTCATCCTCTGAAAGCTGTTCTGCATTTTCTAGTTTTTCAAGTACTTCTGCCTTTGCTTTTAGTGCCCAACTCTGTACCTTCTTTCGATTTTGTGATGCTTTCTTACTTCCATACAGGAAATATGCTCCTGCAACAGTTGCTGCTGCTGCGGTCAAACCGAAACTAATACCAACCTTACTAACTCCCTCTGTGTTTTTTTCTGATTTTTTTGTTGTCATATTATTATGATTCATCTTTAATTTTTAAGGTGTTCTGTTTGCGTGTAGCTTTCTTTTCTTTTGAACTTATATTATTTCTACCCTCTTCATCTTTTTTTTGAATACCAAAAAGAAAATGTACAAGTTTTCCTGTGACACCACCATTCGTTATATGGTCACGTATTCGTTCAATATCATCACCAAAAATATTAGTGGTATGTTCAATGCGAAGCATAATGCGTCTTATTGATTGCAATATTCTGATACTATGAAAAAGAACAACACACAGCAATGAGGTAAACACAATAACGGCAATACCCGTTATAAAAAAGAACACGTTTGCATGCAATACCTCACTCATGTCTATGATTGTACCAGACAATTATAGTACGTTCTGCTGAGCTTCAAAGAAACTGTTTACAACTCGCTCAATTGCATCACTTGATGTCTGTTCCATGAGGATGGTACGGAGTTCTTTTGCACCGTCAAAGTTGTGTACATACGCTTTATAGTGCTTCTTCATAATTGCAAAATTCTTGAATGGAAGTAATGTTTCAAACAATTTTGTATGTTCAATCATCACTCGCAAACGCTCTTCGAGCGAAACGGTTGTTATATCGTACTCAGGATGAAAGAGCCATGGATTACCAAAAATTGCTCGTCCAAGCATTGCACCATCAGCACCTGTTTCTTTCACCTTTGCTTCTGCGTCAGCGACAGAAAGCACATCACCATTTCCAAAAATCAGTGTTCGAGGTACGTTGGGGTGTGTTTTTTGCCATGCTTCATTCTGTACTGCATCACGAATGGATACAGCCTCAGTAACATGTTCCCATCGTGCAGGCACTTTTGACATTTCTTTGCGAGTACGTGCGTGAATGGTAATAACTGCTGGTTCAACATCGAGAAGTGCGGGCAACCATGTTTCAAGCATATTCTGATTATATCCAATACGAGTTTTTACCGACACAGGAAGCGTTGGTGCACCACGCTTTACTGCACGCACAATTTCCTGTGCAACCACAGGATTTTTTATCATCGCAGAGCCACATCCCTGCTTTTCAATAGAGCGGTCGGGGCATCCCATATTGATATCAATACCATCAAATCCAAGTTCCATAACAAGTCGTGCGGAGTATTCCATATACTCGGGATGTGATGAAAATAATTGTGCAACAATTGGCCGTTCAGTTTCCGTATATAAAAGATCTGCCATAAGTTTTTTCCTTCCTTCAGGAGTTGCACGGATAAGACCGTCAGCAGAGACGAACTCAGTCCACATCACATCAGGACCACCTATGGTGCCGTCTTTCCTCGTATGTGCAGAATATTTTGCAATCATACGTCGAAATGGTGCATCGGTGACATCCGCCATTGGTGCGAGCACAATAATTGGTTTGGGTAGTTGGTGCCAAAATGTCATGACGATGTAATACCACAAAAAAGATTATTCGGGAAGTTTTGATGTAGTCGTACTCACCTTTGTCGAGACGGTTGATGGTGTACCGGTCGCAACGGTTGTATCTTCCGTACTAGGTGCGTTCATCTCCTCGTTTACAAAAACCTTATTATCAAACCGCACATCGACATATTTAAAATTACCCGGTGCGAGATGTTTATAGACATCTGATTGCAAAACTGTTTTCAAATTTTCGTATGTGTGTTGCATATCTTTTCCCGATGCTACTAAAAACATTCCTCCTCCATTTACAGAGAATTCAATATCTTTATTATTTCTATATATCACTGTGGATATTCTAAAATTAAGTTCAGTATCAACGTGTGTAATAAACCATGTTATATTTGAAAGTAATTGTGAATCAATGACATTTCCCTTTTTAATGTCTATTCCTGACTCGGTATAATAACGGATGAGTGCACCGCCACGAAGTGGCGGTGCTTCTGCAAATGCAAACCCACTTTCACTGAGAAAATAACAAGGAATATCGTCACGTTGATATACACACCACAATGCATATGGTACATATTCATCAAATGTGATTTTTAGTGTCGTTGCATTTTCCTTCACAATCAATACGTTGTATACACGAGACACATCACTAATAGCACTATTGAGTGCCGTACGTGGATAAAAATACGAGAAGCGTTTTGGGATAATACCAAGATATGTACCTTCAAGTACGCTTTCAGCTTTTGCTCGAATTTCATCGTGAGATACGGTCTCACCACCTTCTACCAAAATAGTCGAGATGGTAAACGCATGCAAACGAGTGCCGTAATATACACCGACAACAAACACCACAAGCAAACTAATTCTCAACACACCACGCAAAATCTGCCACACAAATGTCTTCTGTGAGACAGTCCTTTTTCGTATCTTCCTGTTTCGTTTATGAAAGAGTGGCACGCTGTCTATTGTAGTACATCTGCACCAAAATAAGGAGCAAGTGCTGGTGGAAGTTTTATGGTTCCATCAGGTTGTTGGAAATTCTCCACAAGTGATACAAGAATACGTGGTGTTGGGATTGCCGTACAATTGAGCGAATGTGCGTAACGTGTCTTGCCGTCTACATCACGGTATCGGATATTAAATCGTCTCGTTTGAAAATCGTGAAAATAAGACGCTGAGCTAATTTC
>JAHFMK010000020.1 GCA_023264435.1 Candidatus Kaiserbacteria bacterium | reverse complement strand
CATCACACTCACCGGTAAACCAGGTAGCGGAAAATCTTCCTCCGCGGACCGTGTTGCTGAACTACTTGGGTATGCACGATTTTCTTCTGGGGACACAGTACGAAATAGCATCAAAAAACAGAAGATAACACTGAGTACGTATAATAAACGTGCAGAAATTAATCCCGAATTAGATAATGCAATTGACGAAGAGTTACGTGCCCTCCGTGAACAAAATGATATTGTCATTGACTCAAGACTTGGCTTTTACTGGATACCTGAATCATTTAAAGTATTTTTGGATTTAAGCGGAGATGTTGCTATTGCTCGTATATTTAAGGACGCAAATCTTAATACATTGCGAAGTAATGCAGGAGAGGGAAGCACTTCAATGGATGATGTGATCGATCAAGTAAACGAGCGAATACGCAGTGAGCGGAGTCGCTTCAAAAAACTATACGGCATCAATCCATACAGTATTGAACATTTTGATTTAGTCATTGACACCGCACAGCATAGCCCTCAGACAGTCGCACTCACTATTTTTGATACCTATCAAAAATGGCTCACATCTACAAGTTGGAAACAGGTAATTAGTCGCGTACCTATGGGATATTCATTCAAACACTAGATGTACATAATAAAAAAACAGCGGATGCCTTTGGCATCCGCTGTTTTTTATATATTTTGTACTAATATTGTCTCAATGAAACCTGAGAATCAACACGACGTACAATATCAATAACCACCGAGACTGCAATAAGCAATGCCGTACCTCCAATGGCGAGTGTTGAAATTCCTGTAAATATCTGCATGAGCATTGGAAGAATTGCAATAACACCGAGAAAGACAGCACCAACAAATGTGAGTCGTGTGATTAATTTACCAAGATATTCTGAAGTGTGTGTACCAGGGCGAATACCAGGAATAAACGCACCATTACGTTGTAAGTTTTTAGACATTGCATCGGGATCAGATGTGACAGCAGTGTAGAAAAACGAAAATACAAACACGAGTATGAAGTACACAAGTGCATACATCTCTTGATTATTGAAGAATGATTGTACTTTATCAGAAAGCCCTGCGACACCGGTCACATGGAAGCTTGCAAGAATATTAAGAATCATCTGCGGAAACAACATGATGGAAAGGGCAAAAATGATTGGAATAACTCCAGCCTGATTAAGGCGGAGAGGAAGATAGCTTGTGGTTCCGCCATACGTCTTTCCTCCACGTACCTGCTTAGCGTGTGTAATAGGAACCTGTCGTTCTGCCTGCGTCATCACCACAACTCCATAGATTATACCAACTGCCAGAACAAGAAATCCTGCGTAGAGTGGAATCTGTGAAGCATCATAGTTGGCGAGTAATTGATTTGCTGATGAAGGAAGTTTTGCTACGATACCTGCAAAAATAATAATGGAAACTCCATTTCCAATACCATATTCTGTGACCAATTCACCAAGCCATATAAGGAGCATTGAGCCCGCAACAACAATAACGATGTTTACTAAAAACTCGAAGGTGGTGAGTCCCGTAATAACGCCCTGTGTCTTCAAAAGTGTGAGAAAACCGAATGCCTGTAAAATGGCAAGCGGAAGTGTGAGCATGCGACTGTACTGTGTGAATTTTGCTCGACCTGTCTCACCTTCTTCTGAATACATTGCTTTTAGTTTTGGAGACATGACCGTCATGAGTTGCATAATAATTGATGCCGTAATGAACGGACCAACACCAAGCATTACAATAGAGAGATTTGCAAGTCCGCCACCCGAGAAAATATTGAGCAGTCCAAGAAATTGATTGTTCGCAAAGAATTGTTCGAGCACCGTAAGATCAACACCTGGAATAGGTACTATGGTCAATGCACGGAAAATCACCAAAGCAATTAACACAAAGAGTATCCTGTCTCGAATCGCTTTTTCTGAAACAATAATTTTTAATTTTTGAAGAAAGGTATCCATTTCATTTTCGTAATATGCTGATGAAGCCTATTACGTCATTATCGGTTAGTAATTTCGACGGTATGAGTCTCCTCCGTATATGGTACTACATATACGGAGGAGACTCAAAGAAAACAGTGATGTGTTTAGAGCACAGAACCTCCAGTCTTTTCAATCTTTGCCTTTACTGACTCTGAGAAAATAGATCCCGAAAGAGTAATTTTCTTCGTCAATTCACGTGTTCCAAGAATTTTTACCTTTGGCATTTTTCCTTTCTTGGTTGTAATAATACCCTTTGCCATGAGTGTCTGTGGTGAAACGGTATCTCCTGCAACAAAGGCAGCTTCAAGGACTTTAAGGTTTACTACCTCAGGAAGTACGCGTTCGTTGTTTACGGTTCGTGCACGATTTTTACCATGTCCACGAAGTTTTGGAATTCGCTTAATGATATCTCGCATTTCTGGTCGTGGTCGCCCACCTGCACGTGCGGTTTGTCCCTTACCTCCTTTACCAGATGTCTTTCCACGTTTTCCTCCACGTCCAATACGCTTTGCGTCTTTTCGTGTTGTATTTGGTTTTAGTTGATGTAATTGCATAATATTGTAATAGGATTACCCAGACTTACGCCTTAAGTTTCTTAAGTGCAGCGATTGTGGCTCGTGCATTATTAAGCTTATTCTTACTTCGTGAGAAAATCTTTGCCGTGACGTCTTTCACTCCCGCAAGCTCCAATACGGTACGTACTGAACTTCCTGCAACAAGCCCTCGTCCTGGCGCTGGTTTAATCATTACCTCTGTAGAAGCAAGCTTTGTCTGTACATCGTACGGAATATGCATATGTTTGTTCATAGGCACTTCAATAAGATTTTTACGAGCACTTCGCACTGCCTTTTCAATCGCGAGTTGTGTATCGCTCGCCTTTCCAATACCTACGCCTACTTTCCCCTTCTTATTCCCAATCACAATGGAAACACTGAAGCTGAATCGGCGTCCTCCCGCCATCACTCGGGTCACGCGACGAATACTAATTATCTTTTGTTCAAATTCTGAACGTACTCGTTCCTCACGACCACCACGCCGTGCTCGTCGTGGATTACGACGACTATCTGCATCGCCTCCTCCCCGTCGCCCACGTCCCGCTTGACTCGTTCGTGGTGCAACAGTAGCGGGTACATCGGTGGTAGCACCGGCTTCTCCGGTTTCTTCTGCTACCGTTTCTGAAACAACATCAGTTCCAGTTATAGCTTCCTGCTCTGTTTTTTCACTCATAATTAAATGTTATTTATACTAACTAAAATACCAATCCGCCTTCGCGAGCACCTTCTGCAAGTGCTACTACAGCGCCCTGATACTGAAATCCTCCTCGGTCAAATACGACCTTGGTGATACCCTTTTGTTTTGCACTCTCTGCAATCATTTTTCCAATTTCATTTGCAGACGCAACGCCTGTCTTTGCTTTCGTCTTTCGACTATCAATACCAACAAGTGTTGTACCTGTTTCATCATTGATAAGCTGGGCATAGATAAATCGATTGCTTCGAAATACCGCAAGCCGTGGGCATTCTGCGGTGCCGTTTACCTTTGCACGAATGCGGGCGTGGCGTCTTACTCGTTTTGCTACTTTCTGTAATGTATTACTCATAGTATATATGCTAGCGGCGTTCGACTACGAAACACCCTTCTTACCTTGCTTGCGAATAATATATTCACCACGATAGCGAATACCCTTTCCTTTATACGGTTCAGGTTTCTTCACACCACGAATGTCTGCTGCAAATTGACCGACAGCCTCTTTGTCTGTACCAGAAATTGTAATCACATTCTTTTCGTTGGTGACCTCAACTCCCTTCGGAGCAAGAAGCTCAACAGGATGTGAAAATCCAACCATGAGTTTGATTTTTGTTCCTTGAGCATCTGCCTTGTATCCCACTCCTTCAATTTCAAGTATTTTCTTAAAACCATTGGTTACACCTTCAATCATGTTGCGAAGATGTGCTGCATATGTTCCCCACAAAGCTCGTGCCGTCTTTGTATCCTTTGCCATTGAAACGGTCGCAACACCATCTGTAATAGCGACAATAATTTCATCAGAAAGTGTGCGTGTGAGCTCACCTTTTGGTCCCGTCACCTTTATTATGCCATCAGCACAAACCACCTCAACATGTGCGGGTATTTGTACTGGTTGTTTTCCTAATCGACTCATATGTTATAAATTACCAAATGATGAATAGCTCCTCACCGCCGACATTTTTTTCACGTGCCTGCTCACCGGTCAAAATACCGAGTGGTGTTGAGAGAATACGCTTTCCACGACCAAATTTGACGGGGAAAATGTCTGCTACTCCTACGTATAAACGTCGACCGGGTTTTGAAACACGCTTCACGCCCTGAATGAAATGATTTCCTTGTGCATCATATTTGAGCACTACTTCAAGGGTTTTCTTTACTTTTTTTCCGTGCTTTGTGGCACTCACTATGAATTCAGACGCAACCAGCGTGTCAGCGATTGCATGCTTCAATTTTGAATATGGAATTTGTACTGATGTTTTTCGAACCATACCAGCATTTTTAAGCTGGATGATGAAGTCTCCTACGGGGTCGTTTACCATGATGATTTCTTTATTCCTGGTATATGTCCTTCATGTGCTGCTTCACGGAAGCAAATACGACACATGTCAAAATCACGCATGTAGCCACGCTTCCTTCCACATCTGAAGCATCGGCGTACCACACGGCTTTTGAATTTTGGCACTCGAAGTGCACGCAATAGTATTGATTTTCTTGCCACGTCAATATAATTAATTGATATATGTAATAACGTGAGGGCTGTATCACTGTGAATCAATGACTGTTCCCTCCTTACGCACTACTCAAAACTCGCTTTCCGTCACCAGAGCGGTGCTCATGGTTTGATCGGCGCGTTTACGTCTTCACAATTATCCAAAGGATATGAACACAAGAGTAGGCGAAATGTCGCTACGTGAGAGACTATACCAAACACGCTGACGTAAGTCAATAAAACCCCGTGTCGCGAAGCGACACGGGGTTTTATTGTTGATATATAACACATTACTTTGTTTTTTCAACTTGGAGTGGAAATCCAATATGTCGAAGAAGTGCCTCTGATTCTTTTTTCGTCTTTGCATTGGTTACAATAGTGATTGCAAGTCCAAATACATCTCGTATATCTTCATCTGCGGTTTCAGGGAAAATAGTATGTTCTTTGATACCAATAGTATAATTTCCCATTTCATCAAATGCACTCGTCTTTAGACCACGGAAGTCTCGCGTCTGAGGGAGTGTTACATGAACGAGTTTGTAAAGAAAATCACTCATGCGTGCACCACGAAGTGTCACTTGATAACCCACAATATCACCTTCACGAAGCTTGAATGAAGCGATTGATTTCTTTGCAGGTCGTGCAGATGGCTTCTGTCCAGTGATGTGTGCAAGGCGATCAATAATAAGTGCAATTCTTTGCTTATCTTGAATCTTACCCGTACCCACAGAAACAACCACCTTCATGATACGAGGTGTTTGCATCACATTGGTGTACCCTTGCGAATCTTTCAGTGATGCAAAAGTTGCTCCAACTGTCTCTTTCATTGTTTTCATACCACGTAATAATAAAATGATTAAATTTTTGCTCCCGTTGATCGTATAATACGAACCTTCTTTGCCTTCGCCCCCTCACCTTCAAAGGTATACCCTACGCGCACTGGCTTCCCCGTCTTTGTATCTTTAAGTGCAACCTTCGAGGCATTGATTGGCATTGGCTTTGCAACAATCTGCCCCTGTGAACCACGACGTACAGCTTTCTTGTGCTTCTGTACAACATGCACACCCTCTACCAAGACTTCATTTTTCTTTGGAAAACTTCGAACAATTTTTCCCTCCTTTCCCTTATCCTTGCCTGCCGTGATGATAACGTTATCTCCTTTTTTTAGTTTCATATAAATGATATTAGAAATATTGTTAAACGACTTCTGGCGCAAGTGACACGATTTTTTGGTATCCTGCTTCTGCAAGCTCTCGTGGAATTGGACCAAATACTCGGTTTGCCTTCGGTTCTTTCTTTTCCTTATCAACAAGCACCACTGCATTATCATCAAAGCTTACATATGAACCATCTTTTCGGCGAAATGGCTTTCGTTGTCGTACAACAACTCCATACACTACATCTTTTTTCTTTACTGGCTTTCGTGGTTCTGCGGTTTGTACCGCAAGGACGACCATCTCACCAAGCTCTGCGTATCGTTTCTTTGAGCCACCGAGCACTTTAAACACACGTCCGATTTTTCCGCCGGAGTTGTCTGTAATTTTTACTATTGTTTGTGGTTGAATCATACAAAATTTCTTAGCGCGATTAACCTTTTACGAGCTCAAAGTGTTTTCGCTTTGAACGTGGTCGTGTCTCACGAATATCGACCTTCTGCCCTTCCTTCGCCGTATTACCTGCATCATGTACCAAAAACTTCTTGGTTCGACGTTGGTATTTCTTATACTTCGGATGCATAACATAACGCTCCACGGCGACCGTAATGGTGTCTTGCATCTTGGTAGAAACGACGGTACCACTAAGGACACGTCCTTGTGTGGTTGTTTCAATTGTGGTTTTTTCTGTTGCCATATATTAAATATTATAATGTTATGTATTATGCTCCGACCTTTGTACGCTTTGTAAGCTCAGTGAGTGCTCGTGCAATTTCTCGTCGTGTCGTGCGAATTGAACGTGTATTTCGCATACCGCTTCCTGCAGTTCCAAATCGCATTTTTTGTAACTCATTTCGCTTTTCGGTGACGAATGTCGCCAATTCTGCATCAGTCATTTTAAGAATTTCAGTCATACAAAAATATTACACACGTGTCTCTTCACGAGTCACAAATTTAGCTTTTAATGGAAGTTTTGCAGTTGCTTTTCGGAGAGCTTCACGTGCAAGCACTTCTGGAACACCGTCAATCTCAAAGAGCACACGACCAGGACGAACTTCAAAAACAAAATGGTCTGGGTCTCCCTTACCTTTACCCATCGGCACCTCAGCTGCCTTTTTGGTCACTGGTTTATCAGGAAAGATACGAATCCAGATTTTTCCAGTCTTACCGAGTGTTCGAGAAATCACCCGACGTGCTGCTTCAATTTGATTTGACTTCACACGTGATGGTGTTGTTGCTTTCAATCCAAATGCACCAAATGCAACAGTTGTACCTCGTGTATCAGGTAAATTGAGCTTGTCAGGATGCACACGGTCTGTTTGCCACTTTCGATGTTTTACTTTTTTTGGGAATAACATAAGCCTAAATATTATGCGCGATTATGGTTGGTGTGTGTACCTCGTGCTGGCTCCTCTGCCTTCACTGCTTTTCGGTCAGTAAAAATGTCGCCTCGATAAATCCATACTTTAATACCGATTGTTCCGTATGGGAGAATTGCCTTTTCACGAGCAAAATCAATGTCTGCACGAAGTGTTTGAAGGGGAATACGACCTCGTTTTGTCTCTTCTTTACGAGCCATTTCTGCTCCACCGAGACGTCCTGATGCGATAATTCGCACTCCTTTTACATCTCGATTTGCCATTACCTTTTCTGCCGTTTG
>JAHFMK010000019.1 GCA_023264435.1 Candidatus Kaiserbacteria bacterium | reverse complement strand
CAACAAGAAAAATGTTTGGCGAGTACGCTGTATATGTTGGTAAAAAAGTTGTAGCTCTCATATGTGATGACACTTTGTCTTTAAAAATAACACAAGAAGGTAAAAAATTTGTCGGCAAGCAATACAAAGAAGGTTTTGCATATGACGGAGCAAAGGTATCTATGGAAGTAAATGAAGATTTGATTGAAAATAGGAAATGGTTATGTGAATTGATTGAGATCACGGAAGAGAATCTTCCAGAACCAAAACCTAAAAATATGACAAAATATGTAGCATTACTTCGTGGGATCAATGTCGGCGGAAATAAAAAAGTTGAAATGCCAAAGCTCAAGAAAACTTTTGAATCTTTGGGTTTTTCGAATGTGTCTACATATATAAACACAGGAAATGTTATTTTTGAGACAGACAAAAAAGATTTAAATACATTAATTGAAAAAGCTTTACTTAAAACTTTTGGATTTGAAATACGAATAGTGATTCGTGACGCCAAAAATATACAGAGTCTGTGTAAGGCACTGCCATCTCAATTTACAAATGATACAGAGCAAAAGACAGATATTTTATTCTTATGGGATGAGTATGATTCTAAAAAAAGTATAAATTTAATTACGACTACTAATGTAGATACTTTAAAATACATTGATGGAGCAATGGTCTGGAATGTCAAAAGATATGATCTAAAGAAAAGTGGTATGCAAAAATTTATAGGGACAGTGATTTACAAAAATATGACTGCACGGAATGTTAATACAGTTCGAAAGTTGGGTGAGCTGATAAAATAGTATATGCAAACAGATATTCCACACAAAACCATACCTACTGATTTCAAAAAGGCTCTGGCTTCATCATCTAAGGTATTGGAGCTATGGAATGAAATAACACCACTCGCAAAGAGTGAGTGGATATGTTGGGTAACCTCTGGTAAGAAAGCAGAAACCAGATTAAAGAGAATAGAAGTCGGTATAAGTAAACTATCATCTGGAATGCGTCGTCCTTGTTGCTGGGCGGGATGTCCACATAGAAGAAAATAATTATGCTAATAAAATCAAAAAATATAGCCCTCTTCACTTTGTTTGTGTCAGCGGTTTTTCTTTCTAGAACAGTACTACTGTTAGTAAATGATCCTGAAGGTCCAAACCTACTCATAGTTATGGTCTTGGGAACTGTTGTGTATTTCTTATCCTTGAGTATATTTTTGTTCAAGCCAATATCTCCAGTATCTTACAAGAATTTCTTTCTGGTACTTTGTATTCAACTTATATTAATTATTGGCTTACATCTTCTTTTTCAATTTTAGAAAATATTGAATAAAATCCACTCTGAAGATATTGTTTCTTTAACTTTAAAATTGATATAATAAAGTTATTAATAATTAAATTTTAAATACTATGAAAACATTAAAATGCGATTTATGTGAAGCAACAGCACAGGGCGAAACCTTTGAACAATGGATGTAAGCACTTATGCCACACTATATGGAAGCTCATGCAGATGTGATGAATGACCCATCTAAAACAAAAGAAGATCAACAGAGGTGGATGGTTGAGAACAAGGCACGATTTGAAGCTACTCAATATATATAATTGATTGATCAACAAAAAAACACTTCATTTATCGAAGTGTTTTTTTACTCTGAATACTGCTCTCAGCAGGTTTGCAATTAAAGTATAGATCTTCTTGATTAGCTCTATCTTTGAGCTAGCTCAAGTTGGCTGGGGTACAAGGATTCGAACCTCGATACTCAGGACCAAAACCTGATGTCCTACCATTAGACGATACCCCAATATTATGTTGTGTGATTGTTGTTGTTAAGTCATTGAGACACTTTCTCTTTGACAAAAAGTTCCAATGCTTTAAAAAATGCGTTGGTGCATAGATTGTGCCAAAAAATTGAGAAATAGCAATAGGCAAGGGGAGATATCGTGCATTTCTTGCTATATGTATTTCTTGGGATACAATAGGGTACTACCTTTTTGGAATTATTCGAATAAATTAAAAATTATGTCAGAAAAAAATTATCCAACACACGTACCGCAAGTGACCTTTAAAACTCGTGTGCGTGACGAGAGTGTTGAAGGTCCAAACCCATTTCGTTGGCAGGATGTGACGAGTGATGAGATTTTTAAAGGAAAGAAAATTGTTCTTTTCGCACTTCCTGGTGCATTTACACCAACATGCTCATCAGTACATCTTCCCGGATATGAGAAAAACTATGATGCATTTAAGGCACTGGGAGTTGATGATGTTATTTGTTTGAGTGTGAATGATGCGTACGTTATGTTTCAGTGGGGAAAGGCACAGGGTGTTGTGAACGTAAAAATGCTTCCCGACGGTTCGGCAGAATTTACCAAAGCAATGGGTATGCTCGTGAGAAAAGATGACGTTGGTTTTGGTGAACGTTCATGGCGATACTCTATGTATGTGGTAGATGGAGAAATCAAGAAAATTTTCAGCGAAGAGGGAATGATGGACAATGCTCCGACCGACCCATTTGAAGTGAGTGATGCAGAGACGATGCTTGCATATATAAAGGGTGCTGAGTAGGGAATTGGAAGATATAAAAAACGCCACGGCGAAGCCGTGGCGTTTTTTATTGTATCTCTGATTTAGATTATGCATTTGCAAGACGAATAGAAAGTTCGCTCAGTGTGTATACAGGTTCACCGTCAACAATATAATGGTAGTGGTCTTGTATTTCAAAGCGTTGTACTCGAATACCCGTAGTATTGGGAATATTATATTGTACAAAGCTTACTCCAGTATCTGTATATCCATACGCATTTCCGTCATCATTCATTGTAAATGATGCAATGTGTGGGTGAAGCGTGGTGAACCAATTCTCATTATTAAAACGAAAAAGAGATGGTTTGTATGGGGACGGTATAATCGTAAAAGTTTCATCAGCAGATGACACATGTGCTGGTGTGTACATAAACAATGTAAGTAATGTGAGTGTGATACCACTAAGTAAAGTACGCATAGAAGTTGCGTTAGATAAATAAAAAAGCACTAATCAAAACGACTATAAGTGCTTAGCATAATGAGAACAGGGAACAAGTGATTACATTATACATTAAATACAATGTTTGTCAACATGTGCTCCGCGAGTAAAGATATCCACAATGCTATCGACATTTGTAGTGAGTGTGGTATGATTATCGGAACAAAACAGGAGCCTGAGCTAGTCGGATCAGAAGCACAACGGTTTTGATTATTCAATAATGAAAGTAGATTCACAATGAAGGGAAAAATCGCTCGTCTTACTGACCGAGGATTTGGTTTCATCACTCCTGAACAAGGAGATAAGGATCTTTTCTTCCATGCTCGTTCACTCGTGGACGGTCTTATGTACGACTCACTCAAAGAGGGTGACGCTGTATCATTTGATGTAGAAAATGGAGATAAAGGACCTGCTGCGGTAAATGTTAACGTAGCATAAGGAAACCAAATAGAAAAACCGCGCGCCTTCGGCGCACGGTTTTTTATTGTCTCATAAACCAGATAACAAATCTGGATTATGGAAGTCCAAGCGATGCAGTAAGTTTTTTTGCTTCATTCGCTTTGAGTGGATAGATGGCACCAGGAATAAGTCGTTTGAGTTCCTGATTGTGCATTTTGGTTCGTTTGAGGGCGACTACTTGATAACCAAATGCAGCACACATGCGACGTATCTGATGTTTCTTACCCTCGGTGAGAGTTATGGAAAACATTTTTTCATCTCTCTTTATTTTGACTGCTTGTGCAGGAAGAGTACGATATCCCTCAATAAGTACTCCACGTGAAAGTGCATTGAGAAATGTTTGCGTGACTCGCTTATCGACAGTCACTTCGTAAGTACGCTCGTGACCAAACTCTGGACTAAGGAGACGTTCGGTGATGCGTCCATCATCGGTGAGAATGATGAGTCCTTCTGATTCCTTGTCGAGCCGTCCCACGGGGAAGAGTCCAGAAAGATTGTGGTCTTTTAGGATTTGCGTATTAATATCAGTTTCGTAGGAAGTGGGGGAATGCGTCACAATACCTCGTGGTTTATTGTAGAGAACGTAACGAAATTTCTTTGTGGAGAAATCTTTGAGTTCGACGACATCCGTCTCTGTTACCTTTTGCCCAAGTACAGCAACTTTTCCGTTTACAAAAACTCGCTTATCTTGTATAAGCGTGTCCGCACTTCGCCGTGTAGCATAGCCGTTTACTGCCAAAAATTTATTAAGTCTCATCGGAAATTCCATATATTTTGAATTGAGTGATTATTATGCTACTATTTCATAAATATGTCAATGAACACAGAAACAACTGAGTATGATGTTGTGGTGCTGGGTGGTGGTCCCGCAGGGATGATGGCCGCGGGACGCGCAGCGTCCCGCGGACTTCGTGTGCTTCTTATTGAAAAAAATGTAGTACTTGGAAAGAAACTATCCATTACTGGCGGTGGTCGATGCAATATTACCAATGCTGAGTTTGATATACGAACACTTCTCAAACACTATGGTAAAGCTGAACAATTTTTGTATGCACCATTTGCACAATGTGGCGTACAAGAAACTTTCAATTTTTTTACGGAGCGTACACTACCACTTATTATTGAAGAAAAAAAGCGAGCATTTCCAGAGACACAAAAAGCCACCGATGTGGTGCGAGTGATGGAGCATTATGTGAGGAGTAATGGGTGCGTGGTACGGACTGGTACTGCGGTACGTGGGTTTGAGATGAACGGTGACAGTATTATCGGTGTGCACACGAGTGCGGGTGTAGTGAATGCAAGAGCGTATGTGGTGGCGAGTGGTGGAGCATCGCATCAAGAGACAGGTTCGACAGGTGAGGGATTTACATGGCTCAAAAAGCTTGGTCACACTATCCATGCATCAAACCCTAATTTAGTACCACTCATAGTTTCAGAGCCATGGGTAAAAAAACTATCGGGTACAGTGCTTCCGAAGGTAAGTATTAGTTTTAAAAATGAAGTAAGGAAAATTAAAAAACAGGGAGATGTGCTCATCACACATTTTGGACTTTCTGGCCCTGTAGTACTCAATAGTGCATATGAGGTAAAAGAAATGCTTGAAGACGGTATGGTGCAGGTGAGTATCGACCTTTTTCCAAAAGATGATATTGGCTCACTTCGTGCAATGTTTCAAAAACTTATCGAAGATAATCCTCGTAAAACGCTTTCAAATTTACTCAAAAGCTGGTTTACAAAAGGTGTTGTTGAAGCAATTCTGCAATCAGTACCTACTGATGGCCGACTTACGATGTCGGCCATGCTTACAAGGGAAATGAGGTATATGCTTGTGGATCGAATGAAAAACATAACACTCACAGTGACGGGTACCAAAGGACTTGATTGGTCGGTGGTTTCTGATGGTGGGGTTGATTTGAAAGATATTGATACACGTACTATGCAGTCAAAAATACATCCTAATTTGTATGTGGTGGGTGATGTTCTTCATGTAAATAGACCGTCTGGTGGATACTCATTGCAACTATGTTGGACAACGGGTTTTGTGGCAGGGAATAGTGTGTGCGTATAATATTCTATCTGCCTTAATATGGTCGACTTACGATGTCGGCCATAGAAAAACTCTGTTATTACAACGCAATAAGTTTTGTGGTGTATTTTTCTAATTCAGAAGGATTAAGTTGCAGTTGTTGTGTGCCATCAAATTTGAAAGGAAGATAGGTAACGTGGAGACGATATTTTTCACCGATATTCTTTTTGTCAGGAGTAAAGAAAACCGCCAGTGTGAATTTTTTTGATGCATTTTTAGGAACAACATATTGTATATCTTTGTTAAGCATGGTGTCACTGAGCACAATACCTACTGCTTTGCCAGCAACGACTTCGTTTTTCTCATTCAGTATTTCATACGAAACCATTCTAGTGTCAGTTGTAAGATTTCTTTGAGCAAACGGTGTCATGTACACCTCATATTTACCCATACCAAAACTGTATTCAATAAGAAATAATCCACTACCGTCAGAAAGACGCATCTCTTTTTGAGCAGTGGTGAAATATGCGTGCGATGGTGTGGTGAATAAAAAGAAAAGAACAGTGACTGCGATGAGTATCCAGAATGAATATAGGGTACGTGATGTTGTATATGTCATATGTATAATAGTATATCAAAGAAAAATGCATTATGCGTGCACTCATTTATCACATGGCCGACTTACGATATCGGCCATGTGATAAATAATTATTTTGGAAAAGAAAGCACCAAAAAACCGCCTTCGGCGGTTTTTTGGTGCTTTCTAATTTTCTGATGAATTAGAGTGCGTCTTCTGCATCTTGTGCGAGTCCTTTTGCTTCACCTGCAAGTTTTTTTGCATCAGCGTATTTTCTATCGTCGAACTTGTTTTGTGCTGCATCAAGCTTATCTTGTGCATCACTCAGAAGTGCTTCTGCATCAGTAGTGCTTCCTGTCGCTGCATCAATAGCATCCTGTGCATGAGTGATAGCATTTTCAGCATCAGTGATTGCTGTACGTGCTTCACTTCGAGTAACAATTTTTTCATTTGCCAGTGCTTTGTTGAGTGCAGTCTTAATAGCATCAGCAAGGTCAGCGTCAAGATCTGATGCAGTATCACCAGCAGTAATTGCTTCTGCCGCAGCATCGAGTACGTCTGTACGATTTGTTGAATCAACTGTTATTGTGTAGTCATGACCATTAAAGGTGAATGAAAGCTTTGTAGAACTAGCAATAATTTTAACTGTTACGTCAAAATTGGTGGTAGTACTGTTTTCATGGTCATTGTTATCATTTTCGTTGTCATTTCCATCATTCTTTTTGTCGCCAGCATGGAATTTCTTGCAAAGTGGTCCCATTCCGGCACCTCCTCCACGAACATCACATCCAAATCGAAAACGATCTTCAACCTTCTTCATAATACCTGGTGCTCGAAGAAGTCCTTGTGGGATTTTGTCTCCGAATCCTTCATGAAGATATTCTTCAAGAAGGTCACGTGTTTCCGCATCAATTTCACCTGTTGACGTCGCTCCGTGTCTCATTTGAAAACGCATAAGTGCGTTTTTTGTAAGAGGACCAAAATATCCTGTTATTTTTCCTTCTGGATAAATAGATGAGTCAGTTGCAAGAAGCTCCTGAATCTTTGCAATGTCTGCATCGGTCATTCCTTCATGAAGACCGTCCTTAAGTGTTTTGATTTCACCTTTAAGTTGTGCAAGTTGTTCTTGTAATGATTTGAGTTGTGTCATCAATGCTTTAATTTGTTCCATCATTGATGATGTCGTTGTGTCTGTAGTACTTGCAGTTGTTTCTGCGTGTACTGGTGCGATAATTGCTCCCATGAAGATAAGAGAAAGTGCACCACTGAGAATAAATTTTTTCATTAGAACTAAAATTAATTTTTTAATATTTCACCTATAATAAAAGCACTCCAAAACGGTTGCTTACATATAGTATAGACGGTTTTACAAATAATACATTACAAAGATGTGTGTAGCGACACATTCTTTGAGTAAAGACAAGGATAAAGGAGTGGATTAAAGAAAAGGGGGGAACCTACGGTGCCCCCCTTTTTTTACGCACAAAACCTTGCACCCCTCAAAAACCATGGTATAGTTCACATTAGCAATCTGTTCTCAAATAGTCTCCTGTTCTACGTAGTAGAACAGGAGACTATCACACAGTTATTTATTAGACATTTTGGAGACTTAAAAAATATCTCTGAAATGATTGACACTTTTTATTGGAGGTAATTAATTATTTATGAATATCAATATTGTTTCTGTGCAGATGACACAGAAAATCTTTGCAACCATACAGTTCTTGCTTTGGTCTTTTCGCCGTTTACAAACGTGCAGTTTGCGAGCGCAGATGATAATATCAAAATCTGTCATGCAATTCCAAATTCAAATAGTTACGATAATGGTAAGAAGATAGTTGACGAAGATAGCATCACGAAGACAAATGGCCACGATTCTCATAACACTGGTGGCGTAGATAATCGCGGAGATATTATCCCAAATTTTGGTAACTATGCAGGAAAGAACTGGGATGCTACAGGTAAAGCTATCTGGGATAATGAATGTAATGGAGGAGGAACGATTACGGTAAATAAAGTAGTTGTTGGTACTACAACAGTGAAGGCGAATAATTTTGAATTTAAAGTTGGT
>JAHFMK010000018.1 GCA_023264435.1 Candidatus Kaiserbacteria bacterium | reverse complement strand
TCAGGATTTAATATAGTAATTTGACTAGGAACAGTGATATCTCCCGCAGTGACTACTTTTTGACCAGAAACTTTTAGATTTATGGTAAGTGGTGCATCGCTATGCATAAGCAAACGAACACGCTTGAGATTAAGTAGGATAGTAATAACATCTTCCCGCACACCTTCAAGTGTTGAAAATTCATGTTGTACACCCTCTATTTTTACTTGTGTGATCGCTGAGCCAGGAAGTGAAGAAAGTATAATGCGACGAAGTGAATTCCCCAGCGTATGTCCGTACCCAGGATAAAGACCATCAATTTCAAAAATACCAGAAAATTCCTCTTCTTTAATAACTCGTGGCTTAGATGGTAGTGCTACATTTGTTTCAAGCATAATACGTTCTTAATTATTAATATTATCGACTGTAATACTCAAGGACTTGCTGTGGATCAAAATGAGATTCGGTATCTACAAACACTGGTTCTGCCTTCTTCTCGCCACTGAGCTCCTTAATGTTTAAAGTAAGCCAATTAGGCGCAGTGTAGGTAGTAAGTGTATCATTTAACGCGAGAAAAAGTGGAGACTCTTTGCTTTGTGGACGGATAGAAATTACATCACCAATTTTTACCTTATGTGAAGGGATATTGAGACGACGACCATTTATAAGAATATGACCATGAGAAACAATTTGACGTGCAAGACGACGTGTTTTTGCAAAACCAAGACGATACACTACATTATCAAGACGAGATTCTAGACGTACAAACAGTTGACTTATTGGCTGATGGCTTTGTGTGAATGCTTCTTGCACATATTTAGAAAGTTGTTTTTCTGAAATACCATAGCTAAATCGCATCTTTTGCTTTTCAATAAGTTGCTTTTTATAGTCAGACATCATGCCTGGGCGTTTTGTGCGATTTCGTGCAGTCCGAGCTTCTGAAAGTGCAAACTTTTGTGTTTGAGTTTTTTCAAAAATTGGTGCACCGAGGCGCTTTGCAATTTTGTATTTTGGTCCGATTATCATACGAAAATATATAAATGAAAATACTACTAAACACGGCGTGGTTTCGGTGCCCGCGGTCCATTGTGCGGAACAGGGGTAAGGTCAGATATTTTTGTGATTGAAATACCTTTTCCTGCGAAACTTCTAAGTGCTGACTCTCGACCTGCTCCAATACCTCGAATAACAACATTTGCATCCTTCATACCCATTTGGTTAGCTTTATCACCGATAATTTCACCAACCTTTGCTGCTGCAAAGGGAGTACTTTTTCGAGAACCTTTAAAACCAATTGCACCACTTGAAGCAGCAATGAGTGTATTACCTTTTGTATCGCACAGTGTAAGAATGGTGTTATTAAATGTAGCAAGGATATTAAGTGTTCCTGCTGCAATTTTCTTTTTTGGTATACGCGCAAGTGCACGTGCTGATGCACTATTATCGCCTCCCGCCTTTTTGATAATTCTTTTTTTACCCATAAGTCAAATAATAAATACTGTTATATTTCTAGGTCTTTTCTAGCTTACGACGACCTGAACCCATAGTTTTCTTAACACCTTTTAGTGTACGAGCATTGGTCTTTGTACGTTGACCACGTGCAGGAAGCTTTTTTGCATGACGACTACCACGATATGATTGAATATCCTTTAAGCGTTTAATATTAGAGGATATCTCTCGTTTGAGTTCACCTTCTATTGTAAATGATTCAATTTTTTCACGGATAGCATTTTCTTCATCAGTTGATAAATCAGATGCGGAGCGTATTGCTTCTATTTTTAGGTCTTTAAGAATTTGTAATGCACGAGAGCGACCAATACCAAATACAGCAGTGAGACTGTATCCGAGATGTTTCTCGTCTGGAATTGTAATACCTGAAATTCTCATATTATCCTTGTCGTTGTTTATTTCTTGGTTTCTTCTTATTAATTATATAAATTCGTCCACGTCTTCGAACGATTTTATCTTCAGGACTAATTTTTTTTACTGATGATCGTACTTTCATAATTATTTAAATACGTTTAGCGATACGTGCTTTACCTCCATATGGTTCAGGAACAACACCAACCCTATCTCCAACCAAAACACGAATTTTAAATTTCCGCATTTTGCCAGCAAGGTAAGCAATTATTGGCTTTTCGTCACCGTCAAGTATAACGCGAAAAAGCGCATTTGGGAGCGCCTCCTCTACGGTGCCATAGACGAGATTATCTTTGTCTGATTTATCCTGCATCAAACGAGTAGTAGTTTAGCAGAGTATTGAAAATTCGTCAATAGGACTATTTGCTTCATATTATTTTTATTATTCAATAACAGTAGTAACTGATATTTCCTTTGTATTACTAGGAAATTTTGTGGACCAAAATGGTCTAACTTCTGACTTACCATTGTCGATTGACCGATAATTTGCAAATACGGTGGTTGCCTCGTTCTTACTGATACCAGAAAGTTCACTCTTTAATTTTTCTGCATCAAAATCCCATATGAGTTTTGTATTTCCAGTTATAGTGAAATTTAAGGTTGGCGACTGCGATATGTCCGTTTGTAAAACTGATTGATCGGTATATGCCACTGTTAGTGTGTGCGGATCAAGGATATGTATTGGTTCATCTGTATAATCAGGAATTGCTTGTGAGGCAATAAAATGTGAAAATTCATCTTCTTTAAAAATAGGCACTTGCAATACTGCTCGTTCTTTAATTGTAGCAAGCGAATCACCGTAGTTAGTTGATGGAAGTGAATTATATACAAATGAAATTGTACTTTCATATAATACAAATCCAGCAGGAATTTTCTCCTTATATTGTGCAAGGAGGGTATCTCGAAGTTCAAGATGAAGTTGTTGCAGTGCAGTCTGGAGCTCTGCATCATTTATGATGTATTTTTCTCCACTAAAACCACCACTAAAATCAGAGGTTGATTCAGCATATACATTTTCAAATTGATCAGAACCTTTAAGTCCTGGAAGCGTGAATCGTGATGGTTTTATGTTGAATTGATCACCTGGTTCATCAGCATACACATCAGCTGAGATTTTTCCAGGAATAAAACCACCTTTCCCATCGCTTGTTGCACCGGGGACATTAATTGAATCCTTTATTCTAAATATGTGTCCTTCTCCATCCTCGAATCGTGTATTGGTTATGAGTCGTTGCGGTGAAGTATTTTTTGTATTGTACACAAAGATTTTTCCATGAGCATGTTCTGATACTGTTTCTTTACCTGAAGCTTTTACTTGTTTCTCTGATGTTGCTTCGAGTGTTAATATTTCGAAACTTAGTTGGTTTGGTTGCGGTTCTCGATAGGTCGTAATTTCTGATTGCATTGAAATTTCTTTTGTCTTTGGATGTATAACTACATCCGCACCGCTCAAGAAAATATTAACAATATATCCAAGTCCGATAATCAAAAGTGAAATGATAGTGGTCACAATGACTCGTTTACGCTTGGAGGCATTTCCATCAATGATATCGATGGTTTCTAAATCAGAATCAAGAACAGTTTCCTTTTGTTGTACAGTGCGAGGATTATGATTAACGATATCACCTTGTAATTGTCTTACTGGTGTCATCCGTGTAGGAGTTATAGTGGTACCTGCTGGTCGAATATCTTGTAGATTCCATTTTTTTGGCATAGTTATATTATATACCTGTTTGGTTAATATCCATCTCTGCACAACCATTAAGTTTGTGGAAAAAACGAGCAGCAAGTGAAAGATAAATGTCCTTACGTATATCATCAATCTCATATGCTATTTTATTAATAAGCGTTGGTTCAATGATCGTTATGGCGCAAACGGTATTTGTACATTTTGAAATAGTATTCTCAAGTATTCCTTTGAAAAAAAGTACTGAAGCAGTGTTTGATGTGAGTATGATATTTTCAGGGAGTGACCTTCGTTCAAGTATCTCAGTAATTTTCTCACGAAGTTTTTCCTCGAATAGTTCAATTTGATCTTTGAATGAATCTAAATTAATTGGTGAACGTGAAACTATATCTTGAATATCTGTGGTAATGTCAATGATTGGTCTACCTGTCTCTTTTGATATCTGTCGAATAAGTGTTTCTTGTCCAAATTGTATAAATGAATTTTCGACAAGAAGATTATTTTCAATAATACCAAATTCTGTTGCTTCTTCTGTAATATCAATGATACATACTGAGTGCATTTTTGGAAAAATATCACGCAAAACACAGTAGATGACAAGCATATAGGTATGAGCTCTGATATGTGCATTTTGGTATAGATTTTCTTGAATGTCTGCTACAGTTTCAAGGATGTCCTTTGGTATAAGTCCAACAATGTGCGTAAGCGACAAAATAGCACCCTTTAAGAGCAATGGATTTGATACAAGGTAATCATTTACTGCAATATCTACTGTTGCTTTTTCCACTATCTGGAACTCTTGTGACTGTATAACTGAGTGTTCTCGGATAGTGGAAAGAATTTCTTCCTCAGCACTCTGTACAAGCTGATCAAGCATTGATTTTGTTATTTTATAAGGTTGATCATCTTCATATCTGATACTTCGAGCAATTGTGTATGCCCACGGAGATGAGCAAGTAACAAAAAGATTGCTTACTGTTGCCTTTCTATTAAAATTTGTAAGTTCTCGAATTCCTTCATTTGAAAGCATTAAAGCTGATGAAATGAGTGATTCTTTCACTCGTCTGATACTCTCTACCGACCCATTTTTTGCAGTATGATCGAGACGCATTGGGATACGATGTGCATAAATAATTTTTGGATAAGGTTTTTTATGATCTGATTCGATTATACCAACACCAACCGAACCTGAGGAAATATCAATAAGTGCAGCGTATTGAGTAGATTCTGTACTCTTACCAAGAAAAAACATATAAGTATAGTATACCGTGATGATATAACGAAAGGACACTCTATACACAGCGTCGAATACGTAAATATGAAATCAAGTGAGTATTGCTTTAATACGACGCACTCCCCGAGCAGATGACTCTTCTTTGGTAATTGTAAATGTTCCTGTGATACTACCTGTTTCATCTACATGTGGTCCACCACATAACTCACGAGAATATACGATACCATCATCATCTTTGATGGTGTACACCTTTACGATATCGGGGTATTTTTCCCAAAAACTTCCCTCAATGCTCGGATCTTTTTCCGCCTCACTTTTTGAAATGGTTTCAATGATAACCTGAGCTTTTTTCTGGATCGCAGTATTCACATACGCCTCAACCTTTTTGAGTACCTCGGGGGATATTTTTTCTGGATACGTAAAGTCAAAACGCAAACGCTCGTTTGTAATATTTGAACCAGCCTGATGAACATCATTACCAAGCTCGTTACGTAGACCAGCAAGAAGCAAATGTGTTGCGGTGTGATACATAACAACTTTTTCAGAATTATCAGCAAGTCCACCTTTAAACTTTTGCTCAGAACCAGCACGTGAACGTTCCCGATGTTTTTCCATACAAATATTAAATTCATCAAGTGCAACAGTCATACCACGTTCTTTTGCAATCTCAACAGTGAGCTCAATAGGAAAACCGTATGTCGTAAAGAGATTAAACGCATGTTCTCCTGTAATGAACTTCTCTTGTGACACAGATTTTTTTGAATCTTTAATTATTGTATTCCCTTCTCGTATAACAGGAACTGTTAGTCTGATAGCGATTTTATTGAATTCTTTGAGCCCATTATCAAGTGTTTTTCGAAATTGTACTTCTTCATCATGGATGACATCGATAATGTCAGATTCATGTTCAGCAATTTTTGTATAATGGTCTTTGTATGTATCAACAACACTTTTTGCGAGTAGTTTCAGTTCATTTTGTGGAATACCAATAATATCGGCATAACGTACTGCTCGACGAAGAAGGCGACGAGTAAAGTATCCTTGCTCAGTATTACTTGGATATATACCCTCACTTATCATAAATACGGCACCACGAATATGATCTGCAACAACACGATATGCATGTGTGTACTTGTCATATTGTGTACCCGACAACTCCTCGATATTCTTAATAACATGATGAAGTAAATCAATGGTAAATACATCAGCGTTGTTGTTTGCAGCTGCAGTGATACGTTCAAGCCCGCCTCCAAAATCAACATTTTGCTTTGGAAGTTTTGTAAATGAACCATCAGGCGACTTAATGTATTCAATAAATACATTATTTCCAATTTCTATAAATCGTCCACAATCGCAATTTGGGTGGCAAAATTTTCCATATTTCTCATCATGTGGAATACCAAAATCATAAAACATTTCTGTGTCAGGACCACCAATTTCTCCCACAGGCATTTTTTCAGGTGCTCCTACACGTGACCACCAATTTTTCTTTGCATTGTAATAAAAAATTCGTTCACCTTCTTGCATTCCACGTTTCCCCGCTTCGTCTTCCGTGTACATATCAGCAATTTCAGAAGACACGTTTTTTTCTTTAAATAATTGTTGCCATAACTTTGCTGATTCCTCATCTCGAGGAATGTTATTTTTTTCATCACCGATAAATGCACTCACATAGAATCGTGCAGGGTCAAGACCAATCTCTTCTATAAGGAAGCGATATATCCATGGTATTTGTTCATTTTTAAAGTAATCTCCCAATGACCAGTTTCCAAGCATTTCAAAAAAAGTAGTGTGTCTGTTGTCTCCCACTTCCTCAATATCCTCTGCACGAAAACATTTTTGTGAATTTGATAAACGCGCACCCATTGGATGTGTTTCGCCCATGAGAAATGGCACAAGTGGTTGCATGCCACTTCCTGTAAAAAGTGTGGAAGGGTCGTTTTCTGGAATAAGCGGTGCTGATGGCAAAATAACGTGTCCATGCTGTTTCATGTATGCAAGATATTTGGTTCGAATGTCATTTCCTGAAATCATGTTGAATAATATACTAGATATGCCACTTTTTTTCTAGTCATTTATTTTAAGCTGGATGATTGCTCTATATTGCGAATATCTTTCTCCACATGTGTAATTGGACCCGCTCCACTTATAAGTATGCGAGACGGATATATATATGTATGTAGTGCTCTGTCTACTTCTGTACGAGTGAGGGTTTGAATGTCTGTTTTATATTTTGTATATGCTTCATCGGTAATTCCAATCTTTTTAAGTGTATGGATCTCCGCAACCTTTTTAATGAGAGAATCTTCGATAAGGGCAAATCGAGTATGCATAATAGTTTTAAAGCGTTTTAACTCATCTGCGGTTATTCCTTTTTCACATATGTTGGTAATTTCCCTAAATGTTGAGGTAAGACCACGTATCGCATCTTTTGGTGCAAAGAAAGTACTAATTCTCCAGACACCAGACTCATCTTTGGTTGTTTCTTCAATACGAGCATAAATACCATATGTGAGACCCTCTTTTTCTCGTACCGTACTCATGAGACGTCCCGCAAAACCTCCAGCCAAACCAAGTACATTTAAACCAAGTGCAAGTGCTGGAAAATCAGGATGTGTACGGGTGAGTGATAATGCATTTCCAATACTAAAATCAATATTTTGCTTATTCGGAATATCAGTGAGAAGAACAGCAATTTTTGGGACAGTATGTGAAGCACTGCTCTGGTATACGGGCGAAGGTGTGGCGTTTTGCATTGAAAATATTTTTTCTATGGTACGCACGATACGTGAGCAAGAATCAGTATTTCCACCACATGTATAATTCCATTCATAATTCCATAATGAATGGTGAATGCGTTGTAAATCTGCTCGAGAAATTGTATCAATTTCTTTGATTATGGTATCAATCGGATACTGCGTGCGTCTATCATTTTTTTTAAAAATTGTTGAAGCAAACATTTGATATGCGTGTGCTGATGAATTTTCTTTGGCAAGAAGAAGATTATTTTTAAGGTTTGTTTTGATGCGAATTAATTCATGTTCTGAAAATGTAGGGTTACTACAAAGCGTCAAGAAAAGTTTTAGTGTTTTTTCGAGGTTTGAATCAATTGAAAGCAGTTGCATCGAAACAAAGCCATCATCTGATGAAACAGATATGTCTGCACCAAGAATGCCGAGTGCATCAAGCCAGTCTTGGCGGGTGTACTTTCCTGCTCCAGAAGTTATGGCTTCATCATATACCAGACGAAGTGCGTGTTCGGCTGGTGTGTATGGGGTATATGCACGTATCGTGAGTATTAATGTAGCAAACTGAATATCATTTTTAATAATGGTACTTCCTTTGAGGGTGTGTGATGATGTTTGCATATTATTTTGT
>JAHFMK010000017.1 GCA_023264435.1 Candidatus Kaiserbacteria bacterium | reverse complement strand
AAAGTCCAGATACAATATCTATTAAATCAACACCAACAAGTGATGTAATAAGATAGTTAAAAAATCCTACAACATTCCCTATGGTTGTTCCTTCGATAAATCCCGTGGTGAATGCATATGTTGCAAAAAAGAATCCAGAACAGAGTGCAAAAAAAAATTGAAAGAATATAATCCATACTAAGATTAGAGGACTTCCTCCCGGAAATATTTTTTTTGGTAAATTGTTTGTACTCCTTAGAGCTTTTGCAGTATTAAATGTTTGTGCACGTATTGATGCAGACTGCAATAGAGCGTCAGTTTGCATTGCTTCATACTCTTCTTCTTGTGCAATGCGGTCATACAATATTGCTTTCTCCTCCGCAGTTTGATTGTCTTGTTTTGATCGGGTCTCAGCATTTTTTATTTGTTCACTCAGTAACCGCTTCTTAATCGTCTCTTTAAAACGAGTGGTAGTATTTTGAATGCCACGTTGTGCGTCAGCTTCTGTTTGTGGTTTTTTATATTCTGTCATACGGACACTTAATTAGTGACGTTGCGTTAAGTCAGATTTTGCGTGCTGTATTTGAAGTAATTGCGATGGGTCGGAAGTGATTATCTGGTCTTCGGTATAAGATGCAATTACTTTAATGGCAACATGTTTAAGTCCTACAAAAAATATTCCTTCTCCAACCCCAGATTCAAGGAGCATATACTTCTCCTCGTCTGTGAGATTAAAGACATTTTGTAGTGTATCAACTGCAGTCGGTGACTGTTTCATGAGAAGCTGTATTGAGGAGTTGGTAATCATAGGTACACCATAGGGAGAGCGAAGGAAATCGTCCACATCTTGAGTAATGGTAGAAATACCTAAGTAGTATTTCCGTCCACGTTTTGCAATGCTGTGGAGAAATGCAGCGGTATCTTCAGAACGAAACATCCACCAAGCTTCGTCAATGACCAAGAGTCTCTTTTTCAGTTCCCTGCGTATCGCACCCCATATATGATTGGTGATGATATACATGGCAATGGTTTTTAATTCATCTTCCATATCACGAATGGAAAAAACCACAAATTTTTCGTTAATATTTACATTAGTCGCTTCATTCATGAAGCCAGACCATGTTCCACTTGTATATTTGGTGAGTCGTTGTACGAGAGACTCACTTCCCTCCATTCCTGCGAGCACCATCTCAAAATCAGAAAGAAGAGGTGGCGTGAGTTCAGAATAATCAGTGTCTCCTGTAATATCTTTAAGTGCGTATACCTCTCGAAGTGCAGCATCAATGATTGCATCTTCTACGGGGCTAAGGCCACTAAGCATGAGACGAAAAAGTCCAACAAGTTCGATAATGTGTGAACGTAGTACATCGCGTGGATTTTCATCAGAGAGTGGCTTCGGTAAATCAAATGGATTGATATGATGTTCAGACGAAAGTGAAATATTTATGTATCGACCGCCTGTTGCTTCAGCAAGATATCGATATTCTTGTTCAGGATCAATGACGATAACCTCAGTGCCAAACATAAGTGAGCGTAGTATTTCAAGTTTTGTGGTATATGATTTTCCTGCACCCGATGTTGCAAAGGTTACTGAGTTGTAGTTGGGTAGTTTGAATCTATCAAAGAGGATAAGTGAGCTATTGTGTCGATTGATGCCATAAAGAATACCCGTGTCTTGTGTGAGGTCAAACGAAGTAAATGGAAAAAAACTTGAAAGTGGCGAGGAATTAAATTTACTATGTACAAGAAGCTTGTCAGTTACTATTGGAATGACACTTTTAAATCCGTCTTCTTGTTGGAAGAGTGCAGGTTTAATATACACAAGTCGAGTATCAAGAATACCTTTAATTTCAGTTTCAGTTTTATTGAGCTCACCCTCAGTTCCTCCATAAATTGCAATATAAAGCCCTGCATCAAAGAGTTTCTCCTCTGCTTGCTGAAGCTTGTCTCGCAGGTCTTCAAGATTTCGATATGCAGCATCAAGTTGAGGATCACGTACCATCCCTTTGTCAGAACGCTCATTTATCTGACTTTCAACTTCAGCAACCTTTTTTTGAAATTTCTTGAGTGTTTCATTGGTATCAATTGGGTGTATCATAATAGTGACATCCATTTCACGTTCCAGGTTGAGAATCGGTTCAAGCCACCCATCATTAAGATACCGTGGGTAGGAGACTGCAAAAAAAATACGTGAAAGTCTCCCACTTATATTTAAATTACGTGGTGCAATATTGAGTGCAGCAGGAGCGATAACATCAGGAAGCGACAATGATACATTTCCTTCAACGGGAGCATTGCTTATAATTTTTTTTTGTTTGAGTAAATCCAAGATTGACATAATTATTGCTGTTTTGGTGCTGATGATAAATCCTCAGGATTGAAGATGTGATAATAGAGTTCAATGAGTTGTTCGGTGCCAAGAGGTGCTGTACGAATACCAATTCGTGCGAGCCCTTGTTCTACAATCGAAACACGTTGCTCAAGTTGTGTACGGTCCTCATAAAATCGGTCATTGTCATTTGTTACTGTATTATTTTTTGTGTTTAAAAATTTACTTATTCCTTTTACTTCAAGTCGCATTGGTGTGTAAGGAATGCACACAAAGAAATTTTTAGTCATAATATCTACCTGACTCGTAAAAGTTGTGATAAACTCCATATATTCTCGAAGTTGGATACGCATAAGCTCATTATCTTGATGCGATTCTTGTTCATGAAGAAGCTCCATGTACGGTCGAATATCAAGACGCCGAGATTGTACATAGATTTGTATTGAAAAGTCGATTGAGTTTAGAAATGCTTGAAATTGTGAAAGTATTGCTTGTTGTTCGTCAACAGATTTAAGGGCGAAGTTAATGGAAGTTGCAAGGAGTATTATATTCATCTGTCCATTTTTAAGTATTACGACATTATCGTGTATGTCAGCAATTGGAACAAATTGTTGGGATGAGCTTTGTGACGTCATACCATTATTGTTGGTGAGGGTTATGTATCTCCAAATTGTGCGAGAGCGAACTAAGGGTATTTTTGCTTGTGTATATAAGATTTGAGGTCGGCGATGAAAGAGTCACATCTCGTTCAATGATTGTTTGCATCTCTTCCCGTTTCCAAAGATAGAGCTTTTTCTTTAAAATGTAATTAACGACAGATTCTAGAAAAATTGATAGTGGTCTATTGTTTATTTTATGAAATGCAAGTGCACTAGAAAGTATACCCATAGGAATTCCAATGAGTACAAAGAAGGTGAATGGGAATGTAAAATACATAATGAGAAGGAGTCCTAATCCACCTGCAATATATACAAATTGTTTCCATGTAAGTGGACCTACTATCTTTGCTTCAACTTCAATAAATTGTGGCACTTCAAAACGCATATGTATATTATACCTTATTTACTTTCTGTATGTAGATTTATGGTGCGGATTACTCATGTGGTTTTTTTATATCATAACCAACATTATGATTTTCTTTTTCCTGAATAGATGCAATGTCACCCGCCATGGTGCGTTTTGGTGCAAGGGCCTTGATAACCTCATCACGAGTGAGTGGTTTTGCATGAATTTTGTCCGGAGAGGCGGTCTCTGGTTGTACAGATACCCTTTCTGGGCGAAGTTCAAGCTCTTCACGCGTATTTTTTTTTGCCTCAGGTACGGTAGTTTGTGTTGCTGTGCGTAATGAAACAAAATCAGGTGATTGTTCAATTGCTGTAAGTGTGTCTGTATGACCGAAGAGTATTCCCAATTTTATTTCTGAGACAATTTGGTCAGCCACAGAACGCTCAATAACCAAATTTTTCATTAGATTTTCAGAGAGCTGTGAAAGTGGCTCAAAAAGAAAAATAATCAAATCAATTTCATTTTTAAGTAACTGCCCCTGTTTTTCTGTGAGATGGTAATACCCTACAATAGTATCAATGTGTGTTGCGTATGACGTATCATGAAATACCTGCTGGAGCTCAACAGGAATGTCATTCCAGCGTGCCTCAATGATTTCTTTTAGTGTGATTCCGGTAGTCATACATGAATTAAATTATTTTTTCATCTAATGTTTTGTCATTCCTGAAATTTGCTCAGAAAGTTTTTCGATATCATTTTTCTCCTTCTCTGCGGTCTTTTTCAGTTCTTCAGCAACGAAGGTGTTTGAATGTGTCGTGTTTGTATATCGAGAGAAGATCGGAAGTGAATGCCCAGTTGCTATACGACTGGTAACTCCTTTACCGCTTGCGACAACACCAGCATACGCTTTTTGCCGAGCAATTTTTTCTTCCGCCATATTCTTAGTTTTATCTTTTTGTGCTTGTGTGACATCCTTCTGTGCCTGTGTAATTCTTTCCTGATATCCTTCGGTAGTATTTTGAATTGATGCATTTATAGCATTTATTTCATTGATGTGTGCTTTTTTCTGATCACTGAGACTATTGATGGTTGCTTGAATAGCAATACGATCTTCATCGGTTTCAGCACGTGTAAGATTTTCAGTTGCATCTTTTAACGCAACTGAAGTTTCATGTGTGTGACGGTTAACTTCTGTGAGTTTTGCACGGTCTGCATGAGTCGCTTCCTTTAGCTCATTTTTAATAGTCGCTAGATTTTCTTTTGCTCTCTCAATTTTACTATCGCCAGCTTCTTCAGCCGCCAAAACTCGTTGTTTATCATATCCAAGATTTTTGGCAAACTCTTTCTCTGCTTCCATCTTTGCATCAACCTGTTGTTTATATCCATCTTTAATGCCAGCGCCCATACCCAGATGGTTACCAACACTTTTTTCTCCAATTTTTACATTTCGTACATCATACGTTCCACTTGCCATCTTTTGTGCACGCATGAGCTGTGCCCGTGCTTTGTTCCCATCTTTTCCTTCTAGCACAACCCGTGCCTTGAGATTTTCATCGTTTAGCCTTTCGTGTGCTCTTTGACCAACGGTTGCTCGTAATCCTCGTGCAGCCAAACCAGCAGTGGCTCCACCAGCCATTTTAACTGCTCTGCTCCGTGCTCCCTTGATAGATTCGACTGACATACTACCACCACTCTCAGAGATTTTTTTAGCAATAACATGTGATTCAATAAAAAGTATCATAGCAATGACAAACATGAGTATCACTTGCATAAATCCAACAGAATCATTAGTTTGTAGACTTTTTGCAATATCATCAGTTTTTGTTAAAACAGTTATTTTTATAAAACTAACTATTTTTACTGAAATAAATGCAAGAAATAAAAATATTGCAGGATAAAAAGAATGACCAATAAGTGTTGCCCATAATTTGGAGACATGTTTTTCTGTCTGCGGGAAAACAGTTCCTGCAAAAAGAAATGGTGATGCCATTAATATAATTATAATGGTTATAAACCGAGTAACTAATTGAAATGCAACAAACATCAATACGATTCCACATACACAGAGGAATATGAATGCCATTAAATAATAGGCAAACATTGCGCCAAGAGTTCCGCTTACATCTTTACCACCAAAAATCTTACTAAGTTCAATTGTGTTAATTATTGATGCAGGTAGAGTATTTCCTCCGAATGCTCGTGACCCCTCCGCTTCAATAACAATCGCAGTATAGTTACCAATGTCAACTATTACTTTGGTAAAGAGTAAGCTGAAATTGATAAGTAGAGCTCCAATGATTATTTTGGTAAGCCAACGCTTTGTCTGTGCACTTTCTGGGTCAAAGATAGTTTTGATACCAAGATAGATAAATCCAAAAATAAAAGCGAGATTACAGATATCACGCACAATTTGCCATATAGCATGAATAACAAGGAGTGGTGATGTTGATTTAAAATCAATAACAAGAAATTTTACAGCAGCTTCAAAGAAGACACCACCTGCACGCAATAGTATCGAACCAATAAATAGGAGTATATTTCCAATAAATCCAATTACTGCTTTAAGTGCTGAGTCAAAGGAACCAGAACCACTACCGTTACCAATTGCACTATTGGTGTTTTGTTGTGCATAGCTAATATTCTGAACAAGTGTGAGTTGTGTATTCCAATCCATAAACGATTGCTCTGTGTAAATGTTTGTTCCTTGTTGTAGAGTAGCGGAAAATGGAATTAGAAAAATAATTATCACAAAAAACACAACAAAAAATATATTTATTGTGTGTATTTTTGATGTGTGTAGGAAGTTTTGCATATAATACTTATATAGATCCGCCCTGTGTTGGGATTTGGTATATGCTTGAAGTTGCATTTATAGATCCGCCCTGTGTTGGGATTTGGTATATGCTTGAAGTTGCATTTTGGTCCATCACAGGAACCTGTTCAGCTTGCATCCTATCAAAGTAATTATTTCCAGATGAATCATACGAATTGGTAAGTCCAAGAAGCCCACCCGCTCCACTAAGTACTTGTTTTCCCACTTGTGCAAAGAGTGCACCGATAAGTTCATTGAGCTCATCTGCTATTGCGAGACGATTTGTCGGGATATTAAGTGCAGTTTCGAGACGTCCTTGAATTGTTTGTCCAGGGGTAACAATGCTACATTCCTCCGTTCCGTCAACGTTTGTTTCACACGTTTTCTTTGAAAGAAATCCTTGCCCAATATCGACTTCAAAGATACCCCCTGCACGTGCATTTGAAAGTCCCATATGCATAGAACCTTCTGCAAGGAAGAGTGCACCAGCTGGATACATTTGTGGATTGAGGGTGATGTCATACCATGCGTCCCATCCACCACCACCTATGAAATCACCATCAAGAAATCCTGAGAGATTTTTAATGGCATCGGTTATGCGACACTGCGCATAGTATTCACGGGTATTCGCATAGTTTACTTCAAGTGCAAATTGGACATCGAGTTTGAATGGAGAACAAAGAAAATCAAGATTTTTACCAAAAATGAAGCCAAGTGCATACGTATCGGCAATATCAAGAAGATAGCTCTGCATATTTTGTACAAATGCGGGTTTGCCCTCAAAGCCAGAGTTTATCCAATCAGTCGTGCTTTGTAGCATTGTTTCTAATGTTACATTGATGAGTCCCCATGCGATTGTGTCGAGAACATATTCTTTGGTAACAAGTGAACCCAATGAAGCTTTTGAAGCTACGTTTGCAACTGCACTAAGTGTTGCTTGAATAGTGTTCCATGGGTCAGACACTATGTCGAATGCCTCTGTCTTTTGTGGGGCGAATAATGACGAGAGCGGAGCAAAACTCAAACCACATATAAGCACAAATGAAATGAGAAAGAGACTTATTTTTTTTATGAGAATGTATTTCATACCGCATCAAACATATAAAAGAATGCACCAGGCTCTGTTTGGGTATAGGTAATATTTTGTTCATTAAGTACGTCAGCAATTTTTTTGAGTGAAGTATAGAGTGCCCTAGCGTCACTTTCATAGGTGTTTACACGTGCGAGTGTATAAAGTGGGTCAGTAAATGATAGTTGCATTGCACGAACGTCAGTGAGAATTGCTTCGAGTGCATTAAGAAGTTCAATGTGTGTCACCGCAAGTTTGTCAGGCACATTCATAATGAGTGAATCCGCAATAATGTGTTCATAGGCAGTTTGAATTGGTTTGATGTTATCAAGCACTGATGGATTATGTGTTTCTATTGCACGCTGGAGGATGACCATCTCACTTTCATTATTAATAGAATATTTTTTCATGATTTCGGCAACTTCATTTCCATACATACGAATCGCATCTTCTGATGTAGCGACAATAGTGAGTTCTGTACGTGTGTGTTTTTTGCTTTGTGTACTTGCTCGTATAGCCGCTACGGCGGTATTGGTAAATGCAGTAGGGTCACTAAAATCTTGTCCTTTCATTTTTCCTTCCAAATAATCTTGCAGAAATGCCTCAGAAAATTTTCCGGTGAGTGTAGTGGGTGCTGTATATGACTCTGTATTAAAAGTGTAAGGTGAAGTGGAGGACGGTGCCGTAATGGCTTCGTACGCAGACTTTTCAAGTGTTTCTTTCCAATCAGGAATACCGTCATGATTTACATCAGTAACATCAATACTTTCCCGCAAAGATTTTTGTGTAAAAATATTTCCAGAATTTTTTGCTGACTGGGAATGTGTGTTCGTGCTCATGTATAAAGCACCAAGGATTATGAGAACCCCAACTACCATCGCTCCTCCTATACGTACATTACTTTTCACACAAGGACGAATTATGTATAAAGTATAACAAGTTTAGACGATGTTTTGTGATTAATGTTGATTAAACTGTGGTTAACTCTGTGGATTATCTATTAATATACCTGAGGACTATATATGTGATATAGGTGGGGATAAAATATCTCCCCATTTTTTTAACGATAAGTAGATGTTTGTGACGTATTGTAAAGCTTTTTGCAGAGTGCAAGCCATTGTGTGAGCGAGACATCTTCCCCGCGAATATTGAGAGGAAGCAAAAGGGATTCAAATATTTCTTCAAGTCTTTCCCGAGTATATATTTCACACAAATTTCCCAATAATTGCTTTCGTTTTGATTTAAATCCTTCATGCAATATTCTAAAAAAGAAGTCTGGAGGGATACTTTCAAAACGACTGTGTGAAATAGTATTGACTGCTATAATGGCTGAATCAACCTTTGGAGCGGGAGTAAAATTACCCTTCTTTACGGTTTTTATATAAACAGGGTCACCAAAAACTTTGATGGAGA
>JAHFMK010000105.1 GCA_023264435.1 Candidatus Kaiserbacteria bacterium | reverse complement strand
AGGAAGTGACGGTTGAAACAGGTGTACGGCTTCAAGTACCTATGTTTATCAACGAAGGTGATATCATTCGAGTCAATACGGAGGACGGACAATACACGGAGCGTGTAGAAAAAGCATAGGAGTTTTGTAGAGAATGTAAAAAAACCGCACGCCGTAGGCGTGCGGTTTTTTATCGTATATACGTTATTCTGCAACGTACGGAATAAGTGCCATGAACCGTGCTCGCTTCACTGCTTGTGCAAATGAACGTTGCTCGTGTCCACTAAGACCTGTCCGCTTTCGACTATGAATACGTGCATGTGGATTAAGATTTGCACGAAGTCGTGGTACGTCTTTGAAATCGTAATGCTGTATGTTCTGTGTTGTCTTTTTTTCCATAATAATTTTTGAATAATTTGAATATTGAGATGAAGCAATGCTGACGTTAAAATGGGATATCTTCAGGATTTATTTCTTCCTCTGGATACTCTGGAGCACCGCTCGTCTCAGGAGCTTTTGATTCCTGTCGTGGCGTAGAGCCTCCTGCGGATGACTCACCAGTACGTGGACCAAACTGTACTCTGTCAGCAACAATTTCAGTACGGTACTGCTTCACACCATCCTTTTCCCAACTTTGTGTTTGAAGACGCCCTTCTACGTATGCACTCGCTCCTTTTTTGAGATACTTAGCACTGTTTTCAGCTTGTGCACCAAACACCACAATATTGTGAAAGTCTGACTTTTCTACACGATTGCCGTCCTTTCCTTTATACGTGTAATTGGTCGCAAGACTGAAACTACAAACTTGCTGGCCACTAGGGAGTGCTCGCATTTCTGGATCTCGGGTGAGGTTTCCAAACACCATTGCTTTGTTAATGTACATACTCAATATGGTTTAGGCTGAATAAACTATTTTGATTCGTCTGCGTGCGTAATCTTATCAAGAGATTTTTCAAGGTCCTCTTCAGAAATGACTACGTCTTCTTCAACTTCTGATAGAACTTCTTCGATTATATCACTCTCTTGAACTGTCTCAACCATTTTTACACTCTTACGATATACATGAAAACGAAATGGTCGCGCTTCCTCAATCGCAGTAAGTTTGATGAGTAAATGTCGCAGAATTTGTGACATTGCACCAAGCACCTCCATAAGAGCATCTACCTGCTCAGCATTAAGCTTAAAACGCACCCATCCAAAATATGCACTCGTATATTTTCTGTTCTTTCCGTCAGTTGATTTTACAATTGGATAGACAAGATCTGTTCGCTCTGGTGCTTCTTCATCGAAGATTTCCCCGAATGTACTAATGTGAGCTTTGATTTCTTCAAAGACTCCTGCCACTTCCCCTTCAGCAACTGTTGGAAGTACGTGGAAAGCAAATTCATAGCTTTTTCGTTCATCGAACGATGCTGTGCTTGCTTCAGTTGCTGGCATTTTTGTTTCTGTCATATATGATGGCGGTGACACGATTTTTTACATGCCCACACCTTAGACGTTAACCTAATAATGTGGCGTTACCGTACCATACCTATCACTTATTTTCAATAGCATGGTAAAATATTGAGCACTATGCAACCAACACATACACGACTCTTGCCAATCATCATGAGCATCCTTGTGGTGATACTTTTGGTTCTGAGTTATATATTGAGTACACAAATTTCCTCACTCAATGCCTTAAAAAAAACACAAACTTCGATTGAAGCGGAGCTTCAATCGACCAAAGCAACACTCTCAGCAAAACAAAGTGAGTACGATAGTTTGTATGCGGTACATGCTGGACTGCAACAAGATTTTGCGCGTGCTGAGGAAAATAACGCAGAACTCTTGTCACAACTCGATGCAGAACAAAAAAAGAATAATGACTTTGAGAACCAAATTGATGATATTTCTGGAACTGTTGGCAAACTCGATAAGCTCTCAAAAATTGACCCTGAACTTCTCAAAAAATATTCAAAAGTATATTTCCTTAATGAACACTATGCACCAGAAAAACTAACAGAAATTCCACACACCTTTGTATCAGGTGATGGTGTAAAAGAATATATTCATTTCAAAGTTACACCATACCTCACAAAACTCTTAGAAGATGCAAAAGACGATGGCGTCAATTTACTCATAACTTCTGCATATCGTTCCTTCGATGAACAAGGTGGGCTCAAAAATGCGTATACCGTGCAATATGGCACAGGAGCAAACACATTCTCAGCAGACCAAGGGTACTCAGAACATCAACTTGGTACAACAATTGATTTTACGAGTGATGAGATAAACGGAGGACTCATCGGATTTCAAAACACCAAAGCGTATCAATGGCTTCTCAAAAATGCACAACGATACGGCTTTACTTTATCCTACCCTGAGGGAAACGCGTACTATGTGTATGAGCCGTGGCACTGGAGATTTGTTGGCGAAAAATTAGCTCGCGATTTATATAAAAAGGAGATACATTTTTATGATATGGATCAACGCACTATTGATGGATACCTAATTTCCATATTTGATTAAAAAATCACCCCCGCGAGCTTCGCTCGCGGGGGTGATTTTTT
>JAHFMK010000104.1 GCA_023264435.1 Candidatus Kaiserbacteria bacterium | reverse complement strand
CATTGAGAGTAGGGTCATAACCACGTCATCATCATACCGAGCAGTAAACGAGGAATTAAAATAGTACGGCAACGATACATCGAATCCATTTCGATGTTCTGGGTGAGAAAACCCTCTGCTAAAATGGGGCACCTTGATATGAATAATTCCTCCTTTGCTACAAATTCGATGGAGCTCACGAATCGCTTCAAACGGTTTCTCAATGTGTTCAAGTACGTGATCTGTTTCGATAAGATCAAACGAGTTGTTCGCAAAGGGATAGGGAAATACATTCAAGTCCCAGAGCACATCAGGATTAAACTTCTCATAACTGTCAACATTCACATATCCCTCTTTTTTAAATTTCCCGCATCCTACATTGAGTTTCCTTACGTGCTCATCTTTTTTAAATTGCTCATTCATGTCGAATATAGTACCATAAGATATTAATATCCATTCGGTTGATAATAACCTATGAAGCAGTTTGATGTACGGGAACACTTTAAGAAATGGCCAAAATTCTACTTTTTTGTGGCCAATGTGATAGGCCCCATACTACCAACGGGCTTAGGAGGAAACAATTTTTTACATAAATATAAGAGGGAAGGAAAAACACTCAACCTTGGTTCAGGACCTCGAGTACTTAGTGATCCTGAGGTGATCAATGTAGATTTAACTGCATATGAGAGTGTCGATATTGTTGCTGATGTTCTCTCGGTGCCACTTCCCGATGCCTCTATTGCTCGTATCGTTTCAGATAATGTGTTGGAACATGTTAAAGACCCTGCAAAAGCAGTGAAAGAAATGCATAGATTGCTTGAACCGGGAGGCTTGATGTATGTGGCTATCCCATTTATGTATCCGTTTCACTCATCTCCTTCTGATTATCAACGATGGACCGATCGAGGTCTGCGCGAGTTATTTAGTGAGTTTGAAATTATAGAACAGGGTATTCGCGGTGGTCCGTTCTCTGCACTCAACACATACGTGTGCCACCTTACGGGTATCATGTTTTCTTTCGGTATACCTTTTTTATACTCAATACTTGTGAATATGGCGATGTTTATTTTTTGGCCGATTAAACTCCTCGATATAGTATTTGCACACGTACCGAATGCTGCGGATGTATCAGCAGTTTTGTATATTGTAGTAAAAAAGCAGTAGCTATGTCTTCTTTTTTTAAAAAACATGGAATCGGACTCTTGTTTGCAGTCCTTGTTGGAATTGTACTCGTTGTACCAATACTTCGTGCACCAGTATCGATAGGAGAAAAATATCAAGGTGTGCAATATCTCCCACTTGATGACGAAGATATATATCGTGCACGTATCAATGAGGTGCTCGAGGGGAATGTATTTGTTACCTCTCCGTACTTTTATGAGTACAAAGATTCTCCCCTTACAGTACCACCGTTTAATGAATGGCTCTATGCAATGCTGGCATTCTTTATAGGGCTCAATGGGTCTATTGTTGTGCTCAAGTTTTTGTTACCTACAACACTTTTCTTTCTGGTGTATCTATTAGTATACAGACTGACCGAAGGCAATGATGAAACCAATGATACAGGGTCAGTCTTGATTGCATCGGTATCAACTGGGCTCATGGTGACACTTGGATTTGAATTTGTGAATTACAAATATATATTGAGTATACTCCATGGCGGAGTTGCGAATCCAATAGTGTGGTCAAGATTGGTTAATCCTATAGTTGGTGCGGTTCAACTCTTTGGTTTTCTTGTTTTACTTGAGGCGATTATATCCCGCCGTTTCAAATACGCGTATGTATGTGCCGGTGTACTTCTTTCTATTATGATCGGGTATTTCTTTACGTTCGGAATGTCACTTTCGATACTCGGTAGTCTATTTTTACTTGTAGTATGGAGAAAAGAGTGGGCGATAGCACGTGAACTTGTATATGTGGGGGTCATTGGTTTTATGCTCAGTATCTGGTACTGGATAAACATGTTTTCGTCCATGACGGGCTCGGAAGGTGTAGTACGAGGAATGCGTAATGGCATGTCGTTTACACATACCCCGATTTTGAATCTAGCACTTTTAGCGGGCACAGTGTTCATAGTTCTCAGTGCCGTAACGATGTATTTTCGGCGTCATATATTTCTTCACCCAAGGACGTGGGTTTTTGTTTCTGCACTAATCTTAGGTAGTTGGGTCGCGTTTAATCAACAGATTATCACCGGCAGGGAAGTTTGGTACGGTCATTTTTTTCAATATTCCGTACCGCTGGTATATGTCGCAGTCGGCGTCATTGCCCATCACTCATGGCGGATACTGTATCCCCGCGTATGGCTCTATATCTCACTTACTAGTATGGTAATTATTTCAGTGTTCGGATTATTTACCGTATCACAGGTTCATTCTCGCCAAACAGAATTTGCACGTGTTCAAGAATATGCACCCGTATTTAGGTGGTTGAACTATAATGCTGGAAAAGAGTGTGTGGTATTTATTAAAGAATACGATGAGGAATTTGAAAGACTTATTCCCGCATATACTCACTGCGATGTGTATAGCTCAACATGGACATTTTCAGGAGTACC
>JAHFMK010000016.1 GCA_023264435.1 Candidatus Kaiserbacteria bacterium | reverse complement strand
AACCGTTGTAAAGGTGAATGAAATTATGTATCAGACTGCATTGGGATATACTGCAAAGTCACCACGGTTTGGAATTGCATATAAGTTTCCCGCGGAGGAAGTGACCACGGTAGTAGAAGCAATAGATTTGCAGGTAGGACGCACGAGTGTACTTACTCCCGTTGCACATTTGCGACCAGTACTCGTTGCAGGCTCCATCGTCTCACGTGCAACACTTCACAATGAAGACCATATTAAACGCCTTGATGTGCGGGTCGGAGACACCGTGATTTTGCAAAAAGCGGGGGATGTAATCCCCGAGATTGTGCGGGTACTCACGGAGCTTCGTCCGAAAGGTGCGAAGCCATACCGATTTCCACAATACGTAGCGGAGTGTGGTGGTGATGGCAGTATTGAGCGTATTCCAGGAGAGTCTGCGTATCGATGTGTTGCAAAAGATTCTGATACATTGCATCGTCGTCGTCTCCACTATTTTGTTTCAAAAACAGCACTCAATATAGATGGAGTTGGCCCGCGTATTATTGACCAGCTTCTTGACAATCATCTTATCAATACTGCTGATGACTTGTTTACACTCACAAAAGGTGATCTACTCGGACTTGAAGGGTTCAAAGAAAAGTTTGCGGATAACGTACTGGCGTCAATTGATACTGCACGAAAAGTACCACTTCATCGGTTTCTTGTCTCACTTTCCATTGACTATGTGGGAGAGGAGACTGCTCGCATTCTTGCAGATAGATTTGGTTCAATTGAGGAAATACAAAAGGCTCCGCGAACGAAGCTCGCGGAGGTGTATGGTATCGGTGATATCGTGGCAGAGTCGGTCTATACATGGTTTCATACCGAAAAAAATAAAGCACTGTTGAAAGCATTGCTATCGCATATTATAGTGATTGCACCAAAATCATCGTCAGGTACACAATCACTGAAAGGAAAGTCATTTGTATTCACGGGAACACTCCCCACACTCCATCGCAGTGACGCAGAAGAAATGGTGCGAAGCAGGGGAGGAACAGTATCAAGTGCGGTGTCTCGCAAAACAAGTTATGTCGTGGTGGGAAGTGACGCGGGTACAAAGGCAGAAAAAGCAGAGGAGTATGGAATAACTATCTTATCCGAACAACAATTCCTGACTCTTTTAAAGACATAACAAAACATAATGGCCGACATCGTAAGTCGGCCATTATGTTTTGTGAGGAGGCGAGGTGGCAGAACTGACACGAGAGTGATACTATACGAACCATGAAAAAGGAAGATATTGAACATTTGGCAAAACTATCCCGCATCGCGGTTACTTCTGCTGAGGCAACAGCACTCGCAGAGGATATTACGGATATTCTTGGGTATGTGAGTGAGATTGAGGAAATTACCGGTACACACGCAGAAGTAAAAGAGGTTGGATTACTTTACAATGTGATGCGTGAAGACGAGACCCCACATGAAGGTGGTATGTATACCGAAGACTTGCTTGCGTGTGCACCTGAACGTGATGGACAATATGTAAAAGTGAAAAAAATTCTCAATAATAAATAATATGACTATTACCGAACTCCGCAAAAAATTTATTGAAGGAAAGTATACTCCGCTTAATGCGTATGAGGAAATGCGTGCAGTGATTGATGCAAAAAACGCGGATATCAATGCATTCATTGATGTGTTTGATGACGCACGTGAAGAGGCAATGCGTGCGACAGAACAGTATGCAGAAAAAGGAAATGACACACCTATACTCCTTGGTATGCCGATGGCAATCAAGAATAATATTTTGATGAAAGGGAAGCGTGCGACTGCGTCATCAAAAATACTTGAACACTATGTTGCTCCATACGATGCAACTATTATCACTCGTCTTAAAGCACAGGGAGCAACATTCATGGGTACTACCAACTTAGATGAGTTTGCGATGGGTTCTTCTACAGAAAACTCTGCATTTGGGGTGACCAAAAATCCTATTGACCCCACCCGTGTCCCTGGTGGTTCTTCAGGTGGTTCTGGTGCAGCGGTTGCCATGGGTGCTGCGGTGGTAGCACTTGGTACTGATACAGGTGGTTCTGTTCGACTTCCTGCAAGTTTCTGTGGACTTGTAGGCTATAAGCCAACGTATGGTGCGGTCTCACGATATGGACTCATTGCAATGGGTTCGTCACTCGACCAAGCAGGCACGTTCACCAATTCCGTCCGCGATGCAGAAATACTTTTTGAGAATATGAGTGGGAAGGATATCTACGATGCCACAACCATCAATTCTGATACGTACCCACTCGTTGCGACAAAAGAAAAATATCGTATTGGTATTCCTCGTGATTTTTTGTTAGAAGGAATGGATGCAGATGTGCTCGCAGTTTTTAATGCAGAGATTGAAAAGCTCACTGCACTCGGACATGACGTGGTGGATGTCTCGCTTCCACTGATGAAGCGGGGACTCGCTGCGTATTACATTGTAATGCCAGCTGAGGTGTCTTCAAATCTCGCACGATATGATGGAGTACGTTTTGGTCTTCGCGCGGAAGGCGACACGCTTCTCGAAGACTACATGAAAACCCGAGCAGAAGGATTTGGTACTGAAGTGAAGCGACGTATTCTTCTTGGTACGTATGTACTCTCGGCAGGATATTATGATGCATACTATGGCAAAGCAGAGACGGTGCGACAGATGATGCGAGCTGAACTTGCAGAAGTCTATAAAAATATTGATATCATCATGACACCCACCGCTCCCACACCTGCATTTAAGATAGGAGAAAAGAGTGACCCTCTTTCTATGTATCTTGCGGATATTTTTACGGTACCGGTAAACCTCACGGGAGTGCCAGCCATCTCTGTCCCCGTTACCCCCGTACTTCGAGACGACATATTACTTCCTGTTGGGGTACAATATATAGCACCACATGCAGGTGACGCACGACTCTTTGATTTTGGAAAGAAAGTATACGATACACCAAAAGGCATCACATAACGCACGTAGGTAACATTTTATGAACGGCACACCAGACACAAATGATATTGTGTACAATACGTATGGTATTGACTTTATAGCACTATTTCGATTTCTCTATGAGAAGCTTTTTGAAGGTAATTGGAATGCATTTTTACACTCCCTTGAAATATGGTGGACGATATATTCAATATTTGCAATTTTTCTTTCTTTCATTTTTTTTGTCGGATATATTTATGCAAAAATACGCTATGATGAAATAGGAGAAGCAGAACAAGCTGACTTGCGTGCAGCTGAATTAGCATGGAAAAATCGCTATGAACGCCCTGATTCAAAAAATACACGATGGGATGCTATACAACAGCGAGTCTCAGAAAATAATCCAGAATCATGGCGTATTGCTATCATTGAAGCAGATATTATGTTAGAAGAGACGCTCAATAATGCGGGATATGTAGGACAAAGTCTTGGTGAAAAATTAAAGGGTGCAAATATACAATCATTTACCACACTTCAAGATGCATGGGAAGCACATAAGGTGCGAAATGAGATAGCACACGTGGGCAGTGACTTTATTCTCACCAAGAAAGTCGCACAAGAAACACTGACTCGTTTTGAACGTGTTTTCCGTGAGTTTGGTGTGCTTTAATTTGCGTATTCTTAAAAAGTGATGTACATTTTAAACACTCAATGTGTAAGTGAGTGTTTTCGGTACGAAGAAAAATAAAAATAAATAGCGGGGTAGAGGAGAGGTACCTCGGGAGGCTCATAACCTCCAGACCCCGGTTCGATTCCGGGCCCCGCAACAAATTATAAAAAGCACCAAAAATAACGGTGCTTTTTCCATGGATGAGTGAGTGACGCCGAAGCTTCGCTTCGGCGTCACTCACTCATCCACCCCCACTCATCCACTGCTTTTTTTGCACCACAAAATGCGTTATATTTTATACATGAAATATCTCTCCGAACTTCAAAAAATTAAATGCGTGGTGTCAGCGGAATACATCGATATGTCTGCATGTCTTGATACATCGCTTGAACCAACACAACGAAAAAGGATTCTTGCGTTGCTCAAAAATGTGGACGTGTATCGACTGGTATACAAGGTGGGTACACTCAATGTCGTGGGATACGTTGCACTTCCGCATACGGGGGAGAAGCTATCCTGTCTTATCCATCTGCGGGGTGGTGTGGGAGATTTTGGTATGCTTACTACACAAGCAATTGTAGGGCAGATGGTGAAGTATGCACATGAAGGGTATGTAGTCATTGGTACACAATACCCAGGGGTTGAAGGTGGTGATGGTACAGATATGATGGGAGGGACAGACGATATTGCAAGTATCAAAAAGCTTCGAGATATTTTGAAAGGTATTTCAATTGCTGATGCGACACACATTGGTGTAAAAGGACATTCGCGTGGTGGGCTCATGACATACATGCTCATGCGTGAGGTGACATGGGTGAAGACTGCGGTGATAGCAAGTGCACCCACTGACCAGATATCACGGGCGAAAAAACGAGCTGAATTTCGTGCACATCAAATACGCATGTGGGGAAAGTCACGAAAAGAAAGTATACGACGTTCGCCCATACAGTGGGTTGATGCGTTGTCAAAGAAAGTACCACTTCTCATTATGCATGGGAGTGCGGACATACGTGTGGATGCTTCGCAGAGTATTAATATAGTATATGCACTGAACGAACGAAGAATACCTGTTCGATTTATCCTCTTTGAGGGAGCAGATCATAATCTTTCCGAATTTCGTGATGAGCATTTTGTGCAAACGCTCAATTGGTGTAATCGTTTCCTAAAACAGAATGTTCCTCTTCCGAATATGAAACTTCATGGTGAGTAATATGGTATAAATAGTTGTCTATGCAATGTGTCATTTTAGCAGCAGGAAAAGGAACTCGGCTTCGTCCGCTGACAGAAAATTGTCCGAAGCCACTTATACACGTATCAGGGAAACCACTTCTTGATCATATTATTGATTCACTTCCGAGTGCGATTGATGAGATTATTATTGTTGTTGGGTATCTTGGTGAGATGATTAAAACGCACTATGGTAGTGAGTATCGTGGAAAGAAAGTGTCATATGTGACGCAAGAGGTGCAGGACGGCACGGCACGGGCATTGTGGCTCTGTAAGGATATGCTCAAAGGTAGATTCCTTTTTATGTTTGCTGATGATTTGCATGGCAAAGAAGATATAGCACGGGTGACTTCATATAGTAGAGGAATGCTCGCAAAAACGAGTGAGACTCCCGAACGGTTTGGGGTTGTGGTGCGTAATCCCGACGGGACGCTTTCAGAAATTGTGGAGAAACCAACACATCCGCCATCCAATCTTGTATCAACGGGTGTCATGGTACTCGATACAAATATTTTTATGTACGAACCGCAAAATCCTGTGAATGGTGAGTACTATCTTACAGAGGTACTTGAACGGTATGCAAAAGAGTATCCAGTTGCAGTTGTAGAAGAAGATTTTTGGATTCCTATTGGATACCCATCAGATATCACCCGAGCAGAGACAATACTTTCGATGCGATAATTTTGGAAAAGAGAGGTTGAATTTGAAGGCGTCAGATGGTATCCTCACTGGCACATGGGTAGGATATTCATGTGAAATATATTGGTGTAAGGTAAGAGAAATCTTTCACACACATCTGTCGGCGTAGCTCAGTTGGTTAGAGCACAACACTCATAAAGTTGGGGTCGGAGGTTCAAATCCTCCCGTCGACACAATACAAAGCGAAATGAATATTGAGTCGACGAAACACAGTCTGGGAGACTGTGTGTGAGGATTTGAAGCGGTTGTCAGCTCGTGTGAAAAAAGAGTGACAACCGGCACTGAACAGGTAATAGTCAAATACAATAGTCATATTCTTGTGTCTCAACATACGTACACAGACACTTTGAAACTCAGTAAAATCATGTATAATGGGCAACCGAAGCTCTTCCTTATATGGGAAAAGCTTTGATATGATCAATATGGTCACATCAGACTGCGAGTAATCGCATCACATTATGATGCGGTGGTAGCTCAACTGGTTAGAGCACCCGCCTGTCACGCGGGAGGTTGCGGGTTCAAGTCCCGTCTACCGCGCAGTATGAAAAAAGTCTCGCGTTGTGCGAGGCTTTTTGCATGCTCGCGCAGGGACTTGAAAAGGTTGCCAGCTCTTTTGAAAAAAGAGCGACAACCTGTACCGAATCTGTAAGATTCAAGTCCCGTCTACCGCGCAGTATGAAAAAAGTCTCGCGTTGTGCGAGGCTTTTTGCATGCTCGCGCAGGGACTTGAAAAGATTTCTATTGATTTTTATTTTGAGCCATCTCTGAGAATCGAACTCAGGACCTTTGCGTTACGAGTGCAATGCTCTACCGACTGAGCTAAGATGGCAACAGTGACTATCCTACTGTACTTAGAGTTTGTTTTCAACACAGTTTTTTGGTATTCTTGTGACTGTTCGCATGTCTTGTAAATGTGAACATATAGAGCATTTGCCATCTTAGCTCAGTCGGTAGAGCACCACCATGGTAAGGTGGGGGTCCTCGGTTCAATCCCGAGAGATGGCTCAAAAAGAAAAGAACACCCCGCGTGCCGTAGGCACGCGGGGTGTTCTTTTGTTATACTGTGAGTCATGAACATCATCCCCGAAGAACGTATAAAAGAAATAGAAGAGGCAATGACTCGTGCTGATTTTTGGAGTGTACCCACAAATGCACAGGCAATGATACGAGAGCTTCAGGTACTCAAAGAGCAGGCAAGTGGAAAAGAAAAGTATGATAGAAACAATGCCATTGTCACCATTGTGGCGGGAGCGGGTGGTGATGATGCAGAAGACTTTGCTCGAATACTTGTGGAAATGTATCAGAAATATGCTGAGGGCCGAGGATGGAGTGTTACTATTCTTGATTCAAACACGAATGATCAAAACGGTTATCGAAACATTGCATTTGAAATCGGTGGTAAGGATGCGTACGGGACATTGAGACGGGAGTCAGGTGTGCATCGCTTGGTACGTATCTCGCCCTTCAATGCCAATGGCAAACGACAAACGTCATTTGCACTCGTAGAAATTTCTCCACGTGTAGAAAGCATCAGTGAAGTTGCGCTCAAAGAAGATGAAATAGAAGTGACGTTCGCGAAGTCTGGTGGTGCAGGAGGACAAAATGTTAACAAGCGAGAAACTGCGGTGCGTGCGACACATATTCCTACCAATATCTCTGTACACGCATCCACCGAACGAAGCCAACTCCAAAACAAAGAACGTGCACTTGCACTCCTTGCGGGGAAAGTGTATGCATTTACCGAAGCACAACGAAAGCGAGAATTGAAAGGACTCTCTGTTGAGAAAACGATGAAGATAGAATGGGGAAATCAAATACGTTCATATGTGATGCATCCGTATCAACAAGTGAAAGACCATCGTACCAATTGTGAAGTGCGAAATATTGATAAAGTACTTTCTGGCGATATCCAGCCTTTCCTTGAAGCCGAAAGTCAGATAGAATAGTACATACGTATGATTTATTTTGATAATGTCTCAAAGAGGTATAGCGACAATTCTATTGCACTCAGTGAAGTCACGTTTCAAGTTGCACCCAATGAGTTTGTTTCCATCGTCGGACACTCTGGTGCTGGAAAGACCACGCTCCTCAAAATGCTCATTGCCGAAGACAAACCAACATCAGGACAAGTTTTTTACGAATCATTGGATATCAATAGTATTGCACGAAGCGCGCTCCCAAAGTTTCGTCGAAAGATTGGTACGGTGTTTCAAGATTTTAAATTGCTTCCCCACAAAACGGCATACGAAAATATTGCGTTCGCAATGGAAGCAAACGGTCGTTCAGATGCAGAGATTGCAGAGAATGTACCACAAGCACTTGAACTTGTTGACTTGGGAGATAAAATTTGGAATTTCCCTCATGAACTTTCGGGAGGAGAGAAACAGAGAGTCGCTATTGCGCGAGCGATTGTCAATCAGCCCGACATCATCATTGCCGATGAGCCCACAGGTAATCTCGACCCGATAGCAACATACGAGGTTGTACAGATTTTAAAAAAGATAAATGACCTTGGTACCACTATCATTATGACCACGCACAATAAAGGTGTGATTGACGCACTTAAACGTCGAGTGATTACCATGGACGAAGGTCGAATAGTAAGGGATGACGCAGAGGGTAAGTACATGCTTTAATAGTATCTATGATAACAAGTATTAAACGAATAATCCGTGCTGGTTTTGTAGGGTTTTGGAGGAACGCTTTTGTGTCGCTTTCAGCTATTTTTGTGATTACGATTACATTGACCGTGGTAGGAGCAATGATACTTCTTGGACAAATACTTGATACCACACTTGCACAAATTAAAGAGAAAGTGGATATCAATGTCTACATGGTTACCACTGCTGATGAGACTGCAGTATTAGCACTCAAAAAATCAATTGAAGCACTTCCTGATGTATCAATGGTGACATATACTTCGCGAGAACAGGCACTTGCGAATTTTCGTGAGCGACATAAAAATGATGAACTCACTACCCAAGCACTCGAAGAACTGGGAGAGAATCCACTCGGGGCAACACTCTCCATTCGTGCGAAGGAAACGTCACAGTATGAAAGTATTGCCACATTTCTCGATGAGCGTCGTTCAGCAGAGTCTGCTGACGCACCCCTTATTGACCGTGTAAATTTCAACCAAAACAAAGTAGCTATCGAAAAACTTACTGAAATTATAGGCACGGTACAGCAGGTAAGTTTCTCAACGATGGTTGTGCTCGTTGTTTCATCAATTCTTATTGCATTCAACACCATTCGGCTCACTATCTATACGTCACGAGAGGAAATTGGTGTTATGCGTTTGGTGGGGGCATCCAACATGTTTATACGTGGTCCATTTATTTTGCAGGGTATTATGTACGGACTCATTTCTGGTGTGATCACACTCCTCATTCTCTAT
>JAHFMK010000103.1 GCA_023264435.1 Candidatus Kaiserbacteria bacterium | reverse complement strand
TGACTTGATTGCACAAGGTGAATCTGGAGAACTTGAACGAAAGTATACAAAAAAGGAACGGGTAATTATTGGTCGTGAGCTTGCAAAACTTTCAACTAATTTTGGTGGTATCCAAAAAATGGAACGCCTCCCTAGTCTTCTGATTGTTGTCGACCCACGGCACGACTCAATTGCAGTGTCAGAAGCGACACATCTTAATATCCCTGTTATCGGACTCACAAGCTCAGATACAAATGTTCGTTTGATAACACATCCTATTCTTATGAATGATAGTCTCCAAGCAAGTGTATCGCTTGTACTCAGTGAACTTTTGAGTGCATATAAAGCAGGGAAGTCTGAATACATAGCACCAAAGCGAGATGATGTCCGTCGCACAGCTCGTTAGTAGAGACGCATCGCAGGGAAGATTATAGACGGTTTATTATTTAAGCTCTTTTGATTATGGAAATTACATCAGCACAACTTAAAGAATTGCGTGACCTTACGGGTATTTCAGTTATGCAATGCAAGAAAGCATTAGAAGAAGCAGGGGGCGATATGGATAAGGCAAAAATCATTTTACAGAAGAAGGGAGGGGAAATGGCACATAAAAAATCTGATCGTGAGCTCGGTGCTGGTGCTATTGGAAGTTATGTTCATGCGACCCATGAAGTAGCCGCATTGGTGAAACTCTCATGTGAAACTGACTTTGTGTCAAAAAATCAAGAATTTGTCACACTCGCACGAGATATTGCAATGCATGTCGCTGCTCAAAATCCTCCGTATATTTCCAGAGAAGAAGTTGATGAAGAAGCACTTCAAAAAGCAAAGGAAGTTTTTGCAGAAGAAGTCAAAGATAAACCAGCTGATATGCAAGAGAAAATCCTTAATGGTAAACTCGATGCATATTTTAAAGATCGTATTCTTCTCGAACAACCTTTCATTAAGGATTCTGAAAAGACTATTGGTACTCTGATAAGTAATGCAGTACAAAAATTTGGTGAAAATATTGTGATTAGCACGATTTCAAGGATTTCGGTAAAATAGACATATGTCTGGATATGTTATAGGTTTTCTCATAAGCGCAGTAACATGCATCTTTTTACTGATGCTGTTTCGGTATGAAGAAAAACGACACATACGTTTTTTAGGCTATGCACGGGCACGTTTAGATTATGTTGTTATTCGCACTACCTTTCGAATACACTATTTTTTTGATGTGGTAGGAAGAGATTCTGTTCGTCAGATTTTTCATTATCTCCTCCATAGTTTTTTGAAACTCGTTCTTCTCCTCACCAGACAATGGGATAAAGCAGTTCGAAATATGATACGTGCAAATAAAACTATTGCACAGAATGCTGAACGTGATAGGACAACACGCAATACATTGGAAGAGCTTGCTATTCATAAAATTCAAAATGCGTTAACCGAAGAACAGAAGAAAAAACACAAACATAAAATGCTTGAAGGATAATAGTTGCATTTTATTGCATTTTCTCTCATAATAGTGGACGCACAGATGTACGCACGGTATAGCTATGTCTATGAGTGTACATAATGTAATAAATTTTGAGAGCCGCCTTAGCTCAGCTGGTTAGAGCAACGGTTTTGTAAACCGTAGGTCCTCGGTTCGAATCCGAGAGGCGGCTCTGAGAATTTATTATTAAAATGTATTCTAAATACTGTATACGATGTATATCGGTGGAAGATATTTTTCTTGAGATTTAATTCGTATTGTCGTCTTATTTTGTGTATTTGTGCACACACAAACATGTTTCTGCGTACCGCGTAAGCTTCTAAAAGTCCTTAAATTAAGGTATACTCTCGCGTATAATGGCAAAAAATACACATCTACTTCCGTATGCCAAACGACCTGATTTTAAGGTTGGGCGTGCAACCGAACTTGCTGGTAGCGATCGGCGACTTTATCGATTTCTTGAGATTGTTCCTGGGCTCGCTTCGTGGCTTTCATTGATAGCAATGGTACTTGCATCGATATACGCACCTTTTTTTGCCGCATATTTTATCATTGCATTTTCGGTCTATTGGGTACTCAAAACAGCATTTCTTTCATATCACCTCAGATATAATTGGAAACGTCTCAAACACTATTTGACTCTTGATTGGGGAAAGATGATTGAACGCTTTGAATACGGACATTTGTACCATCTTATTATCTTGCCGTATTACAACGAGTCAGAATCTGTTATTGATGCATCTCTCAGTGCACTCTCAAAAACACACTATGATAAAAAAAGTCTCATAGTGGTGCTTGCACGTGAGGAACGAGCAGGTGACGAGTCTCTTCATATTGCACATCGCATGGTTGAAAAATGGGGAGCAACCTTTGGTGCATTTCACGTATCCTCACATCCTGCTGATATTGTTGGTGAGCTTGCAGGAAAGGGTGCAAATGCAACATGGGCAGCAGAAGACGTTCGTAAACATATCCTTGACCCACATGGTATACGATATAATCACACGCTGGTATCAATTTTCGATATTGATACTGTGGTATACCCCGATTATTTCAATTGTCTGGTCTGGCATTTTATGACTGCACGCAGACCGCTCAAGAGTTCATTCCAACCAGTTCCTATTTTTAATAATAATA